>JAEUQG010000360.1 GCA_016789755.1 Bryobacterales bacterium | reverse complement strand
TATCCGGGTGCGAGGATGGGACGTTGGGGGTGTGGGACCTGAAGAGAGGGCGCAAGTTACGGACGCTGCGAGGCCACTCACGTCGTGTCAATGGAGTGGCGGTGTCTGCGGCGGGCAATCGCGCGGTATCTGCTTCTAAGGACAAGACGCTGAAGGTATGGGATCTGGAAAGCGGTGGGGAGATAAAGACGTTGACAGGGCACGCAGGTGAGGTGAGGGGAGTTGCGTTGACGGCGGATGGCAAGCGTGTCCTATCCGCATCTGAGGACAAGACACTGCGGGTATGGGAACTCGCTACCGGGCGCACTGTGGCTACTTTCTGCTGCGAAGCTGCCGCGTATTGTTGCGCGTGGATTGACGAGCACCGGATGATCGCTGGGGACCGGGGTGGGCGGGTGTACTTTCTCTGCTTGGACGAGTAGCGGTTATCCTAGAAGAACCACCATGAAAATCGGATACTGGGACGCCTTCAGCGGCATCAGCGGCGATATGAGTATCGGCTCGTTGCTCGATGCAGGGGCTTCCTCTGAGGAACTCGTCGAAGGCCTCACCTCGCTCAACACCGGCGCCACTTTCCGCTGCGAACGCACGATGCGGAAAGGCATCACCGCCTCCAAGTTCCATGTCGATTTTGAACCGCAGAAGAAACACCGGCACTTGCACCATATCGTGGCGATGATCGAAGGCTCGGCATTGCCGGATGGGGTAAAACAGAACTCCATCAAAGTGTTTGAGAGGCTTGCCGAAGCCGAAGCTCACGTGCACGGCACCAGCATCCAGAAAGTCCACTTTCACGAAGTCGGGGCGGTGGATTCGATCTGCGACATCGTGGGAGCGTGCCTGGCGTTGCATCTGCTGCGTGTGGAGCGTATTCACTGCTCGCCGATCAATGTCGGCAGTGGTACGGCCAATACGGAACATGGGGTGCTGCCGGTGCCTACTCCTGCTACTGCGCTGCTGCTCAAAGATAAGCCCATCTACTCGGCGGGGCCTGTGATGGAATTGACTACGCCCACGGGGGCGGCGCTGGCGGTGACACTGGCCGAGTCGTTCGGGCCGATGCCTCCGATGCGCATACGGTCGATCGGGTATGGGGCGGGGGATCGCGATTTTCCCGGGCAGGCCAATGTGCTGCGCTTCACGCTGGGGGAGACGAGCGGGGCGGCGGAGGCGACGACGGTGAGCGTGCTCGAAGCCAATATCGACGATTGTTCGCCGCAGGTGCTGGGCTACGCGATGGACCGGTTGCTGGCGGCCGGGGCGCTGGACGTCACCATCGAACCGCTGCTGATGAAGAAGAACCGGCAGGGGTCGCTGCTGCGCGTGATCGCCACGCCGCAGACGCAGGAGCAACTGGCGGAGATTGTTTTTCTGGAGACATCGACGCTGGGGTTGCGGATCTACAAAGCCGAGCGGCGCGTGCAGGCGAGGGAAATCGTCGCAGTGGACACGCCTCATGGCAGAATAAGAATGAAGGTCTCCGGGGGCGGCGGCTTCGCTCCGGAATACGACGATTGCCGCAAACTGGCGGAAGCCACGGGCACGCCTCTGCGGCAGATCCTGGCCGACGCCAATCTCGCATATCAAAAGATTACTCGATGAAATACTACATTACGGTCCCTATCTATTACGTCAATGCCGCGCCGCATATCGGCCATTTTTACACCACCATGGTGGCGGATGCTTTGAAACGCTTCAAGCAGATGCAGGGCTATGAAGTGGTGCTGACCACGGGCAGCGATGAGAACAGCGTGAACGTGGAACGCGCGGCGGCGGCTCGCAACATGTCGCCGGGCGATTATGCGGCAATCATCGCCGAGGAATTCCGGCGGACGTGGGAGAAGACGCAGTTGGGAGTGGACCGCTTCTTCCGCACTTCCGATCCGCGGCATCACGAGACGGTGCAGTGGCTGTTTCAGCGCTGCGTGGAGCGGGGCTGGATTTACAAGGGCTCCTACACCGGGCAGTATTGTTTTTCCTGCAATCTGTATGTGAACGAAGCCAAGGCCGGGGACCCGTGCCCGGATTGCGGGCGGCCCACGGAGACGGTGACCGAGGAGAATTACTTCTTCAAGTTGTCGGCGTTTCAGGAGCGGCTGCTGAAGTTGTACGAAGAACATCCGGAGTTCATGCAGCCGGAGATCCGGCGCAATGAAGTGATGTCGTTCGTCAAGCAGGGGCTGACCGATTTGTCGATCACGCGCTCGAATCTGACATGGGGCATCTCGGTGCCGGTGGAAGGCAAGCACATCTTCTATGTCTGGTTCGATGCGCTGATCACGTATCTGACGGCGGTGCGCAACGACGATCTGTGGCCGGCGGATATTCATTTTATCGGGAAAGAAATCATCCGCTTTCACGCTATTTACTGGCCGGCGTTTTTGATGGCGGCGGATTTGCCGCTGCCGAAACGGGTATTCGCGCACGGGTGGCTGCTCTTCGACAACGAAAAAATGAGCAAGACGAAGGGCAACATTGTGCGCGCGACGCCGGTGATGGACGTGATCGGGATCGAGGCGCTGCGTTACTACCTGCTGCGGGAGATCCCGTTCGGCTCGGACGGCAACTTTACCTACGATGCGCTGGTGACGCGCTATAACGCGGATTTGGCCAACGGGCTGGGGAACCTGGTCAGCCGCACGCTGAACATGATCAGCCAGTACCGGCAGGGAGTGATTCCGGCGGCGGCAACGAACACGGGCGAGGAAGTGGCGGCGAAGGCGAAGGAAGCCATCGCGACGTATTTGAGCTGCTTTGAGAGCTTCGAGTTTTCCAAAGGGCTGGAAGCGCTGTGGTCGCTGCTGTCGAGCGTGGATAAATTCATCGTGACGCAGGCGCCGTGGAAGATGGCGAAGGACACGGAGGCGCAGCCGGCGCTGGACGCGACGTTGTATACGGCTCTTGAAGCATGCCGGATTGCGACGGTGCTGCTGCATCCGATTTTGCCGGAGGCGACGCGGAAGATCTGGGCGCAACTGGGCATGACGTCGCCGGTTGAGCAGCAGGTGATCAGCGAGACGGCGTGGGGGCAACTGCCGGCGGGGCAGAAGATCGGCGTGCCCGAGGGCGTGTTTCCTCGAATCGATGCGAAGATCGCGGTGCCGAAGATGATCGAGTTGGAATTGGAAGAGAAAGCCCGGCAGGACCGGTTGCTCGGCAAGACGAGCGCGGTGGAAGCGGAAGCGCCGGCGGCGAACATCGCGCCGGTCGAGCCGTCGATCACGATCGATGATTTCACCAAGGTGGATTTGCG
>JAEUQG010000582.1 GCA_016789755.1 Bryobacterales bacterium | reverse complement strand
ACGCTTCGCCAGTTTCTCCCCCGCCCACACCAGCGGCACTTGCTTCTGCCGCCCCGCCTCATGGTTCTGCATCTCCAGCGCCAACTCCCGCAGCCGCAACAAGCAATCGTCCGCCGCCAGCCGCCCCAGCTTCGCCCGCTGCTTCGACAACCACCCCAATATCGACCCATATAAATCCGCCCGCTTTTCCGGCAATTTCACCTGGTTATGCTGCAACACCACCAACGCCGTCAGCATCACCGGATTACGCGTCATCTTCCGGATCTCGCGCCGCCCATCCACCGCCCGTTCCAATTCCTCGCGAAACTCCCGCGCCCGGCTCTCATCCGTCGCATACAGCAGCTTCGCCAGCTTCGCCAGAAACGCCCGGATCGCCTCCGGAGCCAAATCCGAGATCGCCGCCTCCTCAAACCCGTCGATCGAAACCTTCCCCTCCGGCCGCGACGTCACCACAAACCGGCACTTGTCATAAGCCGCCGCCGCGCCACGAATCAGCTTCGCCAACCGCTCACGCTGCCGCTCATCGGGAGTCTCATCCATCCCATCAATCAACACCAGGCAGCCGCCCGCCTTCAACGCCGCCCGAAAAAACTCCGCCCCCAACCCCCGATTCTTCTCCTCGCACTGCGCCCCCATGAACCGCGGAATCCAGTCCGGAGACACCGGGTCCGCCGGCCCCTCATTCTTCTCCTGCTGCTGCACAATGAACCCCGCCAGCACTGCCGCCTCCATCCGCAACGGCAGCGGCCCGCCCTTCGCATACTCCGCGCACGCATGAAACGCCACCAGCTTCAAGAACGTGCTCTTCCCCGATCCCGGATCGCCCACCACCAGCAACTTCCGCTGCCCCAGCATCGCCTCCTGCAACGGAATCGCCCCGCCGCGCATAGCGCCTTCTCCCCGCGCCGGCGTCGTCAGCGGAATATAGTATTCATCGATCGCAAACCGGTACGCCCGGTTATCCCCAAACTTCAGCCCCTGCACATCGAAGTGCGACGTCTCTTCTCGCAGCTTCTCGATGTACACCGCCGGGTCACCCGCCACCGCCGCCACCACTTTGCCCGGCGTCACCCGGAACCGATCCATCAGGTACTTTTCCAACCAATAGCGGATCTTCTCGCGAAACGCATCCGCCCCCTCGTAATCCATCCACAACCCCGGAATCTCATCCCGGAACTGCATCACCTGCATCGCCTGCTGCAACTCCTTCGCATCGCCCCAAGCGAACGCAGCCCGATTGAAACACACCACCACCTCCGGCTTCTTCGCCGCACGCCAGGCCGCCACCGCGTCACGAATCTCGTGCTCCGTCCCCGTCTCCCCACCCATCTCCGGCATCGGCCGCCCAAACCGCTTCCAGAAAATCCCCACCACAATGTCACATTCCGCCACCGGAATATCCTCGTCAATCGGCCCCTGCGGCCCCTTCTCGTCCAGCCGCGCCCGCACATCCGTCTTCCAACCCACCACCCGGAACACCACATCCCGCTCCGCCGCCATGGTGCGATTCAGCGCCGCCGCCACCTCCGCGACATGATTTCTCTCCGCCTCCACATCGCCCGGAGCCGCCACGAAAATCTTCAGAACCCGCACCTTATCCCCCTTCATTTCACAAACACCGTCACATCCTGCTCCTCCGAACTCACCCCGGCCACCTCCACCACCACCTTCCTCGCGCCCGCCTCCAACCCTTCCGGCACCACCACATCCACCCGGTACATCCCCCCCACCATTCCCGGAGCCCCGCCCGCAAACACCACCTCCGCCGGCGTCCCGCCAATCGTCACGGTCACCGCATTCGCCGTCGCCACCCGCGACGCCGCCCCGAAAAATTCCCCCAGCGCCGGATTCCCGCTCAACGCCCCCAACCCCGTCGCGAACAACTGCACCACCGTCCCCGCCCCTGCCGCGTTCTCCGCCGTATTCCGCGTCCCATCTTCATACTGCGCATTCGCCGGCCCATCCTTCGCCCCGCTCGCCGTGAACAACCCCGGAGTCGCCGCCTGCACCCGTACCGTCTCCGGATGAATCAACTGCAATCCCTGCCATCCGAAATACAGCAGGTACGTCCCCGATGCCGGCACGCCCGCCACCGCCGCCGCCGTCACTTGGCTGTCATTCGAATGCAGCACCGGCATCGCCGTCCCCGTCAGCGTCGCCAGCGGAATCGCCCCCGAGAAATTCCCCAACGACAATGTCGGGTACGGAGCCGGCTGCCCCGCCGCACGCAGCGCCCCGTCCAGCACGAACCCCTGCCCTTCCTCCGGACCCAGCCCGCTCCCGTACACCGTCACCAACTGCCGCGGCGAAATCGTATTCGTAAATCCATAACTCGCCGCATTTACCAGCCCATTCGACGCAATCGATGGCTGCGTAATCCACCGGCACGCCTCGATATTCTCAATCCTGTAAAATCCCCCGTCATTCAAATGCACCAGCACGCTGTCCGGCGACGCCATGACAAAGTCCGGAACCGACGCCGCCCCCTTTGCCAGCAGCGGCGCGAAATCCAGCATCCGGATCCGCCCCGGAGCCCCGCGAAACAGCCTCGATGCCGCCGTAAAGAACGGCTCTTCCTTCCACCGCGTCACCGATTGCAACGGCAACATCCGCAACGCCGGCAGCGCTTCCCCTTGCCCCGCCCCCGCCACCTGGTACGCCGTCCGGAAATTCGTCGCATTTCCCGCAATCACCGCGACACTGCCATCTTCCAGCTTCCCTAACGCCGCCAGCCCCGTCACCGTGAACTTCTGCACCGTCGACGACGCCCGCATCCACACCGAAATCTCCGCCGTGAACACGCCTCCCGTCGGCGTCGCCCCCTGCGAAAACCAGTAAATATTCCCCGCATTGTCCGACGCAATCCGCTGCAGCGTCGAAAGCGATCCCGTCGGTGCATACACCACCTCCTCGCCTCCCGCCTTCAGCACCGCCAGCTTCCCATCCGTCCTCATCACGAAAATCCGCCTCCGATTCACATCGGCCACGGCGATGCGTCCCTCCCCATCCATCGAAAAAGCCAGAATCCCGTACATCGTCACCGACGTCGCCTCTTTCCCGTCCGCATCCCCCACATCCGCCCCGCCACCCACCAATATCCGCGGAGCGCCCCCCGCCCGCGCCTCGAAAATCACGAACTTCCCCCCCACCAGTGCCGAATAAATCAACGTATTCCGCCGCCCATCCCATATCCCGAACGGAGGCGCTTGCCCGTCCACCACCGGCGCCACCGGAGCCCCCGCCAACACGCTCTGCACACGTCCATCCAGCCGCACCAGCGGATTCCGTTGCTCCGGCCGCGCCCCGCCCAAATACAGCAGCTTGCGATCCGATGTCACCGCCAGCGGAGTCCCCGTGAACGGCGCAAACGGAGCCCCGCCTGTCTCAATCGTTCCATTCGCCCTGATCGGATACAGCCGGTTCGCCGTCGCCGCCGCCGGAGTACCATCCGGCAACAACAGGATATTGATGGAAGCCTCGAAATTCGCATTCACCGTGTCAATCAGCCCATCCGGCGTCACAATCCGCAAATGCCGCCCCGACAAATCCCGGATCCACAGCGACCCATCGTTCAGCGCAATCACCTGCCGCGGACTCGACAACGCCGCTTCCACCGCCGGCCCGTCATCGCCCACCCGCCCCGCCGCTACCGACGGCCGCACCGACCCCGCAATCGTCCGCAACACTCCATCCGCCTCCAGCCGCCGCAGCCGGTTGAATCCATCCAGTATTAGCAGCCGCCCGCTACGATCGAACGCCGCGTTCGTAATCGCATTCAGATTCACCTCCGTCGCCGGCCCCGCCTCCACATTGAACCCCGGCTTCCCCGATCCCGCCACCGCCTCAATCTTCCCATCCGCCACCCGGAACACGCGCCCCACCGATGCAAAGTGCAGCACCCCTGCCGGCGAAAACAGAATCTGCGTCACCGCCGCCAGCGGCGTCTCCAAGGCAACCCCAGGCAGCGTCAAATCCGCTTTATCCCCTGTCCCCGCCAGCGTCCGCATCCGTCCATTTCCATCAATCCGCCGGATCCGGTTCGCCGTATCGAAAAAATGCACCAGATTATCCGGCGACAAGGCCAGCGCTGTCGTTTGAAACGTCTGCGACTCCGTCGCCCGTTCCCCTTCCTCCACCCGCGGTTCCGGCTGCGCCGGAGTCACCGGAGCCAGCCGGCACTGCTGCCCGTAAGCAAGCATCGCAATGAAGAACACGACAAGCATTCGCATAACTTTGGCTCGAAATCCCTCCTATTGTAGCCCTCCGCTCACGCCGCCGCCTCCACCCGCTGCCGCATTGCCTCCGCCGCCATCGCCACTGGAACATCGTAGTCCCCGCTCACGCCTCCGCATCCACCCGTATCCCCAGCTTCCCCGCAATCCCATCCGCATCGATCTCCGCCGCATCCACCCGCTGCCGCATCGCCTCCGCAGCCGCATATCCCGCCACCTGCCCCGTCGTCATCCACACCGGCTCCATCCGCAACACCGACATCGCCACATGCGTCGACGACATCGCCACCGGAACAAGAAGGTTGTCCAATGTTTTGGGCAGCATCGCCCCATACGGAATCTGCCCCGGCTGCGCCGGCCCGAACGCCTTCTTCGGATACCACAGCACGCCCTCCATCCACCCATCCACCGCATAGCGCCGGTCATGACACGGATGCACATCGAAGGAATGCTCCCCGATCGCAATCGCATGCTTCACCCGCGGAGTCCGCCCCGTCTTCGCATCCCGCGTGAAGCTATGTTGCGTCAACAGCGCCCGCCCTTCGATCCGCCGCCCCTGCCGCACGTAGATCTGCCACGGCCAGTGCCCCGATGTCCGAAACTCCCCCCGATGCAGCCCCAGCGGCCCCATCTGCTTCCGTATCTCCTCCGGCACGCCCGCATCATGCTGCAAGAACCAGATCAGCCCCGCTGCGTGATCCACATGAAAATCGTGCAGCCGCTGCCGGTGATGCCGGTCCGCCTCCGGCCACGTCCAACTCGCCCCCGGTAAATTCAAACTCGTCAGCCCTTCGATATTCCCGTTCATCTGAAACTTGCGCTGAGGCAGCCGCGTCCCCCATCCCCACCGCTTCAACCGCCCGCTCGAAAAATCCTGCAATAACGGAACATAATCCCCATAATGCTGATCGTAAGCCGCCGGCTTCTCGATCGGCACGCGCCACGCCGGATCGTCCGTGAAAATCGACCGCGCGCAGAACGCCTGAATCGCCGGCGACGCCTCCCCGCTGTCCGCCGTCATCACCTGCTGCCCCGTGCGCCAATTCATATAA
>JAEUQG010000579.1 GCA_016789755.1 Bryobacterales bacterium | reverse complement strand
GCCGCCGACGCCGCTTTGCGCGTAGACGATCGCATTGTCGTGAATGGTGAGGTGGCCGGAAATGCCGACTTGTCCGGCGAGCAGAACGTTCTTCTCAAGGATGGTGCTGCCGGCCAAGCCCACCTGGGAGCAGATGATGTTGTCCTCGCCGACCACGCAGCCGTGTCCCACTTGGACGAGGGAGTCGATCTTTGCGCCGCGCTTGACGCGGGTTTCGCCGATGGAGGCGCGGTCGATGGAAGTGAGCGTCTGGATCTCGACGTCGTCTTCGAGAATGGTGACACCCGATTGCGGAATCTTGTAGTGCGTGCCTTCGCGGGTCTTGGCGAAGCCGTAGCCGTCGCCTCCGATGATGACTCCGTTCTGCAGGATGACGCGGTTGCCGATGCGGCAAAATTCGCGCACGATGGCGTGGGCATGGGCGAGGAAATCGTCGCCGATTTCGGTGTGCGGATAGATGACGACATGCGGATGAATGACGGCGTTGCGGCCGATGCGGACGTGCTCGCCGATGACGGCGTAGGCGCCGATGGAAGCTCCTTCGCCGATGGCGGCGGTGGGGGCGATGGCGGCAGTGGGATGGATCCCGGGCGCGGGACGCGGCGGCTGGTAGAAGAGTTCCAGGGCTCGGGCGAAGTCGTGGTAGGGGTTCCGGGAGAGTAGGAACGAGATGTTGAGGCCGGCGATGGGTTCCTGGACGAGCATCGCGCCGGCACGGGTTTTCTTGGCTTTGGGCGCGTACTTGGGGTTGGAGAGGAAGGTGAGCTCCGCGGGGCCGGCCTGCTCAATGGGAGCAACGCCGCTGATGTCGAGGGAGTCGTCGCCTGCCAGGGTGCAGCCGAGGCTTTGGGCAATTTCGCCGAGTTTCATTTCCCATTCAGAGTAACGCTTTGGGGGAGTGGGAACGCAACGGTGAGGATTCCGCGTCAGGCGGAGATTGCTACGAGTGGTAGTGTCTGCTCAACGCGGGCCCCAGTGCGAGCAGGGTGAAGGCCAAGTAGAAGAGGGCGAAGGTGCCCAAGTCGAAGGGCTCATTCAGGAACCGGTTGAGCGCCCAGGCCACGCAGGGGACTGGCAGGCAGCGTAGCAGATGACGTCGCCAGAAGTGCCAACCGAGTCTGTAGGGATCGTCGGCCCGGCCCACCCGGCCCATAGCTTTATCGTACAACTGATCGGCGTGGTGTAGAATTCAGCGCGCATTGCGGGTCTAATGGTTGAAGGAAGCCACGTGATTCCGCTGATTGTGTTGCTGCTTTCCATCGAAACGCGGCCCGATGGAGAGGTCCGGCTGCGCTTCATGCCCGAACGGCCGGTGGCGCGCGCCGGTGGTCAACTCACCGTAGAACTGGATGAAGCGGTGTTCGGCGAGATCACCGGTTTCGAGGTTTTCGGTGCGACGGGCGATGAGACCGCGGTGGCGTTGATCGAAGGGCGCAAGGCTCTGATCGTATTCAGTTCGAATCGGGCGGGGATCGGCGCGATCGCGGACCGTCCCTTGCTGACGGTGCGCACACGGGCGATCGGCACTCCATCGTTCGAGGCGGTGAAGGTGACCGTGTCCGGTTCGGCGTGGCGCATTGCGGAAGGTCCGGTGCCGGATGATGTGCCGGACGAGCGCTTTACGACCGTGCCGGCGGGGCGATTTCAGGTGCAGTTTCCGAAGCAGCGCACCAAGGCCGGGGAAGGCGGACCGTTTCGCGGGCTCGCTCCGGGGGGATTGGTGATTCGCAATCCGCAGCCCTTCGCAGTGAACGTGCTGTTTCAAGCCACGGGACTTCTGCGCGAAGTGAACGAGGAAAACAGATTCACGCTGCTTCCTGGAGAAACGCTGTATCGGGGTGGACCCTTCGGGGGGTACGGGCGGTTCTTTGCCAGTGCGGATGTCGAGATGGCGGCGATACGCTGGCAAGGCTCCGAGCCGGGGCCCGTCGTGTCGCTTTCGGCGAGTCCCATGACGCCGCCCGCCGGATCGAGGCTCATCGAGTGGACCGCGGAGCAGACCTCGCTCGAGTGGCGCTGGCAGACGGGTGGTGTGCTACCCGGGCCGGTGGAAGTGAGGCTGGGGGCGAGCAAAGCGCCGGTGCTGCGGCCTGAGTTCCGGGTGCGTGCGGCGGCACGATGGCTGCAAGCGATACCAGCGGCGACGCGGCTTACGGTGACAGTGGATCCGCGCGGGCTGCCGCCGGGCGTGTATCGCGATGTGATCACCATCGAGCCCGTGGCGACGGAATTCTTCGCGGCAGGGCCGCCGTTGGCGATCGGTGTCGTGCTCACGGTGAGCAATGAGGCGGAGCAGAAGCTATCGTTTCGATCGCGCAGTTTTCCATTGTTTCATCTGGAGCAGTTCCGAACGAGCGAGCCTTCGGCGGCATTCACGACGACGGTGTATCAGGAAGGAAGCACCTGGCTGAGCGCGATCCCGATGGGCGGGTTCTTCCAAGGCACGGTTGCCGTGGCGTCGAACGGTGACCTGCTGGAGCCGGGATACTACGGTGGGCATGTGGTGCTGCGCGGTGCGAATTTCAGCGATGTGGTGCAGGTGACGACGATGCGCTCTGGCGGGGAACAGATTGAAACGGCGAGCGCGGTGCGGTTCGTCATGGCTGCTGGTGGTAAAGCACCGGAGGCACAGCGATTGCCTGTGCTGACGCCTCGACCGTATTCGGCCACCGTGCGGACGGACAATGGCGGAAGCTGGTTGACGAGAGTGGCGGAGGCAGGCGCCATCACGATTGGGGTGAATGCGGCAGGGTTGGCAGCGGGTGCGTATACCGGGATGGTGTCGCTGCGTGCCGCATTGGTGGGCCCAAGGCAGATTCCCGTGACGCTGCTGATCTATCCGAATCCGGCGGCGCCGCTGGTGGCGAACCCGGCGGTGTTGGACCTGCGCACCACGGTTGGCGTTTCGACAGCGGCGACGGTCGCCATCACCTCCGGATTGCTGGTGGAGCGGTTGCAGTGGCTGGCTGAAACGGATGCGGGGGCATCGGGCTGGTTGGCGGTGGAGCAGGCGGAGCAAGGCGCGGTGATTCGCACCGATGTATCGATGCTGCCCGCGGGCGTGTACACGGGGCGAGTGACGGCGAGGACCTCAATGCAGTCGGTGGTGGTTCCGGTGCGACTGACGGTCTCCGCGCCGGAGGTGACGGACGATGAGCCTTTCCTGGGGTCGATTCTGAATGCGGCCTCATGGCGTGAAGTGCCGGTTGCGGCGGGCGAAGAGGTGGTCTTGTATGGCGGATTCATACTCGGCGCGAGCATCGACGGGATTCCGGTGGCGGCGCGAGGCTTTGTGGTGCCTCCGGAACTGGCCGGGAGGCGCGAGGTGACATTGCGGCTGCGGAACGGGAATCGGACCAGGGACTATGTGATTCCGCTGGCCGAGGCCGCACCGGGCGTGTATTCGTTGAATGGGACCGGGAAGGGTCTGGCGTTGGTGCGCAACGCGAATGGGACCAGTGGCAGTGTGGGGCGCGGCACGATGGTGTGGCTGCAAGCCACGGGATTGAGGCGAGACGATGTGGGGGTGGAAGTGGGCGGCGTGCGGGTGCGGGCGATGAATGTGTTCCCTTTGGTGGAAGACGTGGCGGGGCGCGATTGGATTGAGTTTGTCGTGCCGGTGGAGGCTCCTGTGGGGGAGGTGGGCGTGGTGGTGATTTCGGCGGGCATGCGCAGCCAGAAAGGCGTAACGATGGTGGTGGAATGATTCCGCAATTGCTGTTGGTGCTGCTCTCCATCGAAGTGAGCACAGATGGGGAGGCCCGGTTACGCTTCACCCTGGACCGGCCCGCCGCGGTCACTTATGGCGAATTGAATGTGGAACTGGAGGAGGCGGCATTCCGCGAGATTACCGGGTTCACGATTCACTCCGTCTCCGGCGATGAGACAGGCATCGCGTTGATGGAAGGGCGCAAGGCTAACATTCGTTTCTCCTCGCGCAATGCATCGCTGGGACGCGTGGCGGAGCGTCCGGTGCTGACCATCCGCGCATCCACGCTGCGTGCTCCCGTATTCGACGACGTGAAAATTCGGATCGGGCCGGAGTCCTGGGCCTATTCGACGTCGATGACTTTCAAGGCCTATGAGGTGGTCGTGCGCGAAGGTCCGCGGCCGGCGGACATTCCGGAGGAGACGTTCGACGCGGTGCCGGCGATGGAAGGAAGGTTGGTCAGTCTGCCGAAAACGAGACTGGTATCGGGTGGGACCGGCATCATTCGCACGTTCGTCGCTGGTGGCGTTGCGTTGAGGAATCCGCATTCGTTTCCGGTCACCGTGTTGTTCCAAACCGTAGGCACGTTCAGTAACGTGCTGCAGGAATTGGAGATGAGGCTGGGGCCGCTGGCATCGCACTATCAGGCATCAGGTGAGGTAGGGCCGATATCGAGCGGCTACCTGGTGGTGCACGCGACGCACGAATTGGAGATGGCGCATGTGGCGCGGCCGATCAATCCCATCACCTACGCATCCAGCATTACGGTGGGGAGCATGACGTCCGCTTCGGTGCGCAGTCTGGTGTACACGGTGAGTCCCGATGTGCTCATCTGGGCGTGGCAGCGCGGGGAGCCGGCGCCGGCGCCGAAGATACTGCGGTGTGCTACCGATTGGCGAACCCGGCCGTTGGCGAACCCGAGGTTCCGGACGAAGGTGTCCGCTCCGTGGATCAAGGTGACGCCGGGAAGCGGCGTGGGCGATGGGGAGTTGAGCGTGTCCATCGACCCCAGCGGATTGGCCCCCGGGGTGTACCGGGAAACCGTCGTTATCGAGCCATTGCAGACCGAGATCGTCCGAGGTATTGTGCCGGTGACGGCGGGGATTGTCGTTTCGGTCTCCACGCCAACGCGGCGGCGCGTGTCTATCAGTGGTATGGAGTTGCGCAGCGGGAACAACAATCAGCACTACGTGATTCTGGGGGACCGGCCATTCACGGCGACGACGCATGTGGGTGCGCCGGGGAACTGGCTCACGGTGACCCCGCGCGATTTCTCCGTTCCTGACATTTTGCTGAATGCCCGGGCGGACCTGTTGGGGCCAGGGCAGTATGCGGCGCATATGCTGGTGAACGGCGAACGGTTTACTGAGGTGGTGCAAACAACCTTGCGCGTGCCGGGCGGGACGTTGGTGGAGGCAGGCGGGCCGCTGCAATGGGAAGCGGCCGCCGGCGAGGCTCCGGCGGCGAAGACGGTTGCGGTGCGTGCTCCAGGTGCTGTTTCGGTTTCCGTGGCGACGGATTCGGGTGGCAACTGGCTGTCGGTATTGAATACGGGGGGCGGCGTAACGCTTGTGCCGAACGCTGCCGGATTGGCGGCGGGAGTGTACACGGGGATCGTCACCTTCCGATCGCCGCAGGCGGCGGGCCCGACACAGATTCCGGTGGTGATGGTGGTTCATCCTCCGCTGCCGCCGGACCCGATGATTGCCTCGCCGGCGGTACTCGATTTTCCGCGTGGATACACTTTGGTGCGCGTGACCTCGGGGAACATGACCGAGCCTTTACAGGTGGCTTTGGAGGAGGGGTCTGGTTTGCGTTTAGAGAGGAACTCCCCGCCGCTCTGGATGTTCGAAGTGAGCGGGTGGAGATTCGGGCAGGGCGACTCCGCCATTCAGTTGAAGACATCGAAGCAGTCGATGACGGTGCCGGTGCGGTTCCACGATGTGGAATCTTCGGCGTCGAACAAGCCGGTGCTGGGTGCGATTCTCAACGCCGCTTCACACCGTCCCATGCCGGTTGTGCCGGGCGCCCTGGTTTCGTTTCTCGGAACGGGGTTTGTCAGCGTGATGGTGGGGAGCAAGACGCTGTATCCGGTAGAAAACGTCGTGATTCCGGCGGATGTGGTTCCAGGTACGGAGGCGACGGTGGTGCTGGAGAGTTATGGGCCGAGGCGCGCGATGCAAATGCCGGTTGCCGAGGCTGCCCCGGGGGTGTTCACGGCGGATGGATCGGGGAAAGGCGCGGCGCTGGTGCGCAACGCGAACGGAGCGGGTGGGAGTGTGCAACGCGGATCGGTGGTGTGGCTGCAGGCGACGGGATTGAAGCGGGACGATGCAGTGGTGGAGGTGGGTGGCGTGGCAGCGCGGGCGATGAACGTGTTCCCGGTTGAGGAAGGCGTGGCGGGGCGCGATTGGATTGAGTTCGCCGTGCCGGTGGATGCCGCGGAAGGGGAAGTGGAGGTGGTTGTCGTTTCGGCGGGCGTGCGCAGCCAGAACGGGGTGACGATGAATGTGGAGTAGACGGCTTTGGTTTCGTATGGCGCAGACGGCTTGGCTGGGGTGCGTCTGCCTGGCCGTCGGGTACGGGTATTTCCTTCGCGCTTCCGTTTCGCAAAGACCGGAAGAGGCGATGGTTGGAACATTGTGGGTGCTGACGTTTCTAGGATTTCCTTCCTCTGTCGTGGGGATGTTCTTGTGCCTAATCCCGATGATGTTTCTCGGAGCTTGGGTTGCTCCGCATGTAGCCCATGTAGAACTCATGCGGTTCTTGCTTTACGCTTCGATGGTTGGCTGCGGATACTGGCAGTGGTTTGTATGGCTGCCGCGTTTGGTGAGAAAGGCGTGATGGTGTATGTGGATTAGCCTACTGGCCGGTATGACTCTGCTGTGCGCGCGGGAAACTGTGCCTGCGGGAGGCGTGGCGCAGATCGAATTTCACCTGGCTGAACCGCGTAGGGTGTCCGGACTGCACATGACAGTAGAGTTCGATGAGGCGCAGGTGAGTGCCATCCTGTCTTATGCGGTGATGAGCGCGGCGGGAGATGCGCATTCGTTCGCGGAGATTCGCGGGGGCCGGATGGATGTGCGCATCCGGGCGAGTTCCGGCACCATCGGGTTGCTGCCGGAACAGCCTGTGCTGGTGGCCGCCGTGCGGTTGCAGGAAGATGTCGCGTCGGGAACGGTGCTCGCGGTGAAGGTGAAGACGGATTCGGAGGAAGTGAAGGCGTCTCCCGTGACAGTAGGCGGCACAATGCACGTTGCATCTTTGACCCGGGTGGGAAACCGGGTGGAGGTGCGAGGCGCAGGACTTACTCCCTCGGTGCGGGCGCAGTGGGAGTTTGTTCGGGTACACGAGGTGGAGTATGTTTCGCCCGAATTGTTGCGGCTGGCCATCGATGGCGAGGAGGAATTGCGCGGGAAGCGGTTGCACCTGCGCGATGGGGACGGGCCGGGGGCGGAGGTGTACTTCGCCAATCCGCCGGTGCGCGTAGGCGACGGGGAGTTTGTGACACTGCCGCAGTTTCGCGTGGTATCGGGGCATGAGCAATTCACGTCACCACTGCAACAGGGTGGGTTTGTATTGCGCAATCCGCATGCGAAGACGGTGGAGGCGCGGGTGCAATTGCTCGACTTGGTGTGGAACTGGCGCGAGGAGATGCGGGTGCGGCTGGAACCGGGGGCGTCCGCTTACGTTGACCGCGGATCTGCCGCGAGTTCGCATATGATCCTGTTGAGCGAGGCGCCGTTGGAAGCGGTGAAGTTCTCCCGTTCGCGGACGTTTGCCTCGCCCGTGATCTCGCGGGTGACGCAGGAACTGTATGACACAGACCGGCGCTACTTGTTACCGTTGCCGCGGGCGAAGCTCGAATGGGATTGGGCGGCGGGGCAGGCGCTGCCCGCATCGCGGACGTTCACGATGCGCTACCCGATGGGTACGGTGCCTCCCGTGCCGGAGATGACAGCGCGACTCGAGAACGCGGCAAGCTGGGTTAGCTTTGGGCAGCCAAAATCTGTGGAGCCTCGCACCGTTGCCATTGAGGTGAGCGTCGATCCCAGCCGGTTGTCGCCGGGTGTGCACCGGGCTCGGATTCTGGTGGATCCGCGAGACGAGTCGCAGCGCTGGTTCACGGAGCAAGGGTGGGTGGATGTGGTGCTGCGTGTGACGGCGAGTCCGCGCTTGACGACTTCGACGGTGGCCTTCACCGCATCAGGCGGATCGGCACGCGTGGCCTTGCCGGGGAACGCGAACCTGTCATCGAACGTGTTTTCGTATTCCACGCCTTGGTTGCAGGTGGACCCCGCGAACGGATCGTTGGTAGCATTGCCAACCAGCTTGAACAGGGGGGCGTATGTGTCGCAGTGGCTGGTGCGTGGCGCGGGGTTCGAACATCTGACGAGCGCCGTTTTGCTGCAGAATGGCGGTGGTCCGCTGGGGGGCGCGAACCCGGTGGAAATACGAGTGGAAGAAGGTGGAGGCTTCGCGGCGCATGTCCGGGTTGTTCCGATTCCGCTCCCGCAGCTTCCGGCGGTGCGCGCGGTTACCGGGAACGGGGGAGAGTGGTTGCGGGCTTCCGCCGTGAGCGGCGGAGTCATGCTGTTTGTGAACTCCGCCAGTTTGCGAGCGGGGCTTTACGGAGGCATGGTCTCACTGGAGTTTGCGGGCGCGCCGTTACAGCAGATCCCAGTGGCGTTGGCGGTGGGCACGCTTTATCCGCTGGGCAGCATGCCGTCGCGGATTGCATTGCGAGGATGTGAGAGTGCCAGTATTCGATTCAATGGGGGGCCGGCGTCGATGACGGTAGTGGAGGAAGAGCCGCGGGGCTGGCTTGCGGCAACCGTGCGCGAAGACGGTCTCGGGGTGACGTTTCGCGCGCGGGAGTGCGGAATGGCGGCGGGGGTGTACCGGGCGGAGGCGCAGTTCCGCGCGGGGGCCGATACAGCGCGTACGGAGATTGTTCTGACTGTGGAGGAGGCGCTGCCTTCGACGGGCCTGCCGCGGATTGCGGGTTTGCTGGCGTCAGGTGACGACTTGCTGATCTATGGTGGCGGATTCCGGCGCGGGGCCACGGATGTGGCTCGGGTGTGGGTAAATGGGCGGACGGCGGAGGTTTTGGACGCAACGGGCTATGTGCTGCGCGTTACGCCGCCGCCGGGGCGAGTGCGCGAATTGCGCATTGAGTTGGGCGCCTGGTCCGATCATTGGCGATGGGAATGAAACGATCTTCGCGCTTGCTTCACTACTTACCGAAGACAAGAACTCTGCGTGAAGCAGGAGGACCCATATGACCAAGCGAGCAATGATCGTGCTTGGCGCAACCCCCGCGAAGACCGTGAAAGCCATCGAAAAAGCCGGTGGCACGGTCTTGGCAAACTATGGACAGTCGGCGCTGGTGTCGGCAGAGGAGGACGTGCTCGAGGGACTGGCGGGCAAAGGGATGCGGATGCGTGAACTGGGGCCAAAGGGCGAGGCCACGGTTGGGCCGCACCGCGTGGCAATGGCTCGGGCGGCGATGTCGGCCGCCGATATCAGCGGCGCGGCGCCAGGGTCTCGGCACTACCTGGTGGATCTGGCTGGGCCAATCCATGCGGATTGGAAAGCGACGCTGGAACGCAGCGGTGTGCGGGTGATCGAAAGTCAGGGCGAGGACGTTTATCTGTGCGAAATCGAGGGGCGGCGCCTGGCCGAGGTGCAGGGACTGGCGTTCGTCGATTCCGTGGTGGCTTATCACCCATCGCTGAAAGTCAGCCCGGAACTAATCACGGCGAAGGTGCAAAGCGCGCTGCGCGCCCCGGCGGGCATTACGCTGAGCGCCGAGGGGCGGCCGGCGCAGACGAAGCCTGAGATTTCGACGGTGGCCGGGCCGCAGGGCAAGGGTCCTCAGGACCAGGTGGAGTTGGTGTTGTTCGATGAACGCGACATGGCCGCGGCGGTGGAAGGCGTTCGCACGTCCGGCGCGACACTGATGGAGACCGGGCGGGCGAAGCTGGTCGTGAAGACGAAGCCGGAACAGGTGGCTTCGCTGGCGGAGATTCCCGCGGTGCGGCAGGTCAATCCGTTCCAGCCTCGCAAGCTGCACAACAACGTTGCTAGCGGGTTCATTCATTCCGACGTGCTGTTGAACACGCATGGGCTGAATGGGGCGGGGCAGATAGTCGGCATCGCCGATACGGGTCTGGATACGGGTGTGAACGATGCCACGATGCTCGACGACTTCGAGGGGCGCATCGTGAATATCGTGGCCCTGGGGCGGCCGGGCGATGCCTCCGATACGGACGGGCACGGCACGCACGTGGCCGGATCGGTGTTGGGCGATGGCGCGAATTCGAATCAGACCATTCGCGGGATGGCCCCGGCGGCGCAGGTGTTCTTCCAGTCGATTTTGGACAATGCCGGAGGGCTGGGCGGAATTCCGGCGAATACGGGGGATCTGTTCACGGCCGCGCGCGACGCGGGGGCGCGGATTCATACGAATTCGTGGGGCGCGGATGTGAATGGGAATTACAACGCCGATTCGACGGAGGTGGACACGTTCTGCTTTAACAACCGCGAGTTTCTGGTGCTGTTTTCAGCGGGCAACGACGCTCCCAATCGCGTTGGGGCGCCGGGATCGGCGAAGAACGTGCTGACGGTGGGAGCGAGCGAGAGCGTGCGCCCGCTGGCGGCGTCGGTGAGTTTTCCGGCGAGCCCGTCGTTTCCCACCGGCGCGACGCTGAACAATCTCAGCCAGCAGGCCGATAATCAGAATCAAGTAGCGGGCTTCAGCAGCATCGGGCCGGCGCAAAACAACCGCCGCAAGCCCGACGTGGTGGCGCCGGGTTCGTGGATTTTGTCCACACGGTCTTCGGTGTCGGTGTACGATTGCGGGCCGGATGGATTGGGCGAGTCCCAAGTCGGGCCGGGCGGCACAGGCGATGAGGACGGCGTGGCGACGCATCCGGAAGCGGTTGGACTGGGTTTGCCGGGCGGGCCGATCTTCTTCGCCGGCGATCAGAACGCTCCGGCAGCGCCGGTGGGCGCGGGGCCGGCTGCCGCTACCAACTACATGTATCTGAACGGCACCAGCATGGCCACGCCGATTACCGCGGGCGCGTGCACGCAGTTGCGGCAATACCTGATTGAACAGCGCGGGCATACGCCATCGGGTGCGCTGATGAAGGCGATCATGGTGAACGGCGCGGTGGACATGGGCATGGGCGTGCCGCACACAGGGCAAGGGTGGGGACGCATCGACATGACCAATGCACTGTTCCCGCCGGGAACCAATCGGGTGCAGTTCGACGACTCGCTGGACAACGCCGTGGCCACGGGCGACATTCGCACCTACCAGGTGATGGTGTCAGGGCCCGATGCGCTTGCGGTGACGCTGGCCTGGCGCGACCGGCAAGGGGCGACGCTGCAGAACCGGCTGCACCTGCGTGTGATTCGCGATGCCACGGGAGATACGTTTACCTCGGACGCGATCGGCGATATCCGCAACAACGTCCAGAAGGTGATTGTGGCCGCTCCGGTGGCGGGAACGTACACGATCGAGGTGGAAGGCGTTAGCGTCAGCCATGCGGTGCCGGAACTGGCGCCGGCGCTGCGCCAGGATTACGCGCTGGTGGTGTCGAATGCCACCGGATTTTCGTGTAACCCGTCGGATATCGTCCAGGTGATCGACCGCTCCGGGAGCATGGGCTTTTCCGGCTACATGACTCCGGCCAAAGAACGGGCCAAACAGATGATCGACATCCTGCAGATCAACGATCATGCCGGCGTGGTGCAGTTCAACTCGGCGGCGGCGACGATCTTCCCGCTGACGGCAGTGACAGACCAGAGTGTGAAGAACAACGCGCACACGGCGATCGATGCGGTGAGTTCAACGGGGCTGACGGACCTACGCGAAGGGCTGGATCAGGGCGTCACGACGCTGGGCGCCGATGCCGGACGGCCGCGGGCGATCGTCTACCTGAGCGACGGCTTCCACACCGTGGCGACTCCGAATATCGACAATCCGCAGTTGGATGCCATTGCCGCGGCGGGGATCAAGGTGTACACCATCGCGTTGGGGCCGGCGAGCGACATCGCGGTGCTGGACAACATCGCCAGCCGCACAGGCACGGGCGCGGTGCGCATGGTGGAATCGGCGGCCGATTTGCACAAGCTGCACGAGATCTACTACGGCATCCTGGGCGGCGTCGGCTGCGGCGGGGTGATTCATCTCGATAGCGCCACCGCGGCGCCTGGGGACCTGACGCAAAGCGCGGTGGTGGATGCGACTGCAAGGGAGGCGATTTTCGCGCTCTCCTGGCACAATGTGACGTCGAAGCTGGAACTGCGATTGCAAGATCCGGGAGGCGCGGTGATCCAGCCGTCGTCTGGCTTCTTCCATTTCGCCGGTTCGACGCATCGCTACTACCGCATTCCGAAGCCCAAGCCTGGAGTGTGGAAGCTGATCGCCCACAACGGCAGCGATGTCAGCGAACCGGTGACGCTAGCCGGGCTGTCGGATTCCGATGTGCGATGCCGCTTCATTCTCGATCCGAAGTTCCTCTTCGATCGAAAGCTGCTGTTCCTGATGGAGGCGACATTTGCCGGCAGGCCGGTGAAGGACGCCAAGATCACGGCAGCGGTGACGTTCCCCACAGTGTCGATTGCGGCGGCGATCAAGAAGTTCCGGCGGCAGTTGTCGGCCATCCGTGTGCCCACGGACAAGCTGGGCAAGGACAAGCCGGACATGGACAAGCTGAAGCTGGATTTGCTGGCTACGAAGATGGCCGCGCAAGGGCGCGACGTGTTCAGCCGCAAGACGGTGAAGGTGGCCTTGACTGACGACGGAAGGGACAAGGATCCGAAGAAGGACGATGGCATCTACACCGCCTTCTTCGATCCGATTGCGGCGGGCGTGGCCGGGCCGATGACGATCAAAGTGGAGTTCGTAGCCAAGGGGCCGCGGTTCGGCACCCACCGCTGTATCCATTTGCTTCCGGTGTTTGTGCCGGACAGCCGCAACTAGGAGACCAGCCTCAACGCCCGGCCGATCCATTCCTGGCGGTGCAGGTAGAGCACTCCCGCGGAGGAGGCGAAGACGAGGAGAGCGAGGAGGAAGAGTTCTCCGTGATCGCCAACCAGCGGGAGTGCGATGCCGAGCCTGGTGAGATGAAAGAAGATGGCCCCGCTGATGACGCCGAGCGAGAGCAGCGCGCCGTAGGCGGCGGTGGATGGGATCAACAGCAGGATGGAGGCAATCAACTCCGCTACGCCGGAGCCGATGCGTCCCCACGGCTCCATGCCGAGCGTGGAGAAGATATACACGGACTCCGGCGCGGCGGTGAATTTGAAGAAGAGAGTTTGGAGCAGGATGAGGGCGGCCAGGCCGCGCAGTCCCCAGCTCAAAAACAGAATCGGCTTGGAATGTTCCATGGTTCGGTTACCTTTCGTGATAGATCAGGAAGCGATGGGCTTGCTCGCGGCCGAGGTAGCGTTCGAGAAGACGCGGTTCGGCGCGGGTGAGATCCACGACGATTAATCCATCGACGACGTTGGAAAATTCCGGATCGACATTAAAACCGAGCAGTTTGCCGCCGAGTTTCAGGTATTGCCGCAGCAGTACGGGCACGCCTTCGGGCGAGGCTTCGATGTCGGAGACCACTTCGGCCAGCTCCTCGATGCCGGAGCAGGTGCGGAAGAAGGACTCCGGGGCGCCGGCGGCGGCCCGGAACGGATTCCGCGTTTCGACGAGCGGTTTCCATTCCGGCAGAAGCGCGTAGCGTTCGAGGAAGCCGATCATCAAATCGCGGGAGAGCGCCTGGTAGCGGTTGCTGATGCTGACCGGTCCGAACAGCACCTTGTACCGCGGGTGGGCGGCGATCCAGGCCCCGATACCTTTCCACAGCAGCAGCAGCGGCGCGAAGGATTTCTGGTATTCGAGGCGGACAAACGAGCGGCCCAGTTCGACGGCGGGGCCCATGCGCTGAAGGAACTCGGGGCCGTAGCGGAAAAGGGTCGATGTGTACAAGCTGGGGGTGGTGTCCGTGGGTGCGAGGCGATAGGCGCCGGCGATCTCCTGCTTTTCGGCATTCCAGAGGAACAGGTGCTGGTAGTGCGGGTCAAACGAGTCGAGGTCGGTGCGCTTGCCGGTGCCTTCACCCGCGGCGCGAAAGGCGATTTCGCGCAGGCGGCCGATTTCTGCGATCGTGTTCGGGATCAGTGGCGCAGGGGCGATGTATGCCGTGAGCGTGCCGCTGGACACGAGCCGGCACTCAGATGGCAGACAGGCGATTTCGGCGGCGAGGGTAGCCGGGTCTTGCGCGGCGGCGACGGCCTCCGCCTCCGGCTGGGCGCTACGGCGGAACAATGGCAGGCGCGTGCGAGGTTGAAAGCGCTGCCGCGTGGCGAGCAACTCGCAGCGCCAGCGGAGGTAGCCGGTGCGTTCGGCAGGAGTGGCGAACTCATTCAACCGTGTGGCGGCAATGGGACGGCCGATGCGGAGATCGACGGTAACCCCGCGTTTGCATAGCAGTTCACGAACCAGCAACAGGGAGCGCAGTCGCGGATGTAGGATGCCCGCGCATTGAAAGAGGACACTATTCGATCCACTCAGGAACGCGGGGACCACTTTTACACCGGTGGTACGGCGATTCGCCATGGCAACCATTCGGGCGATCGACGGATGCCATTCGCCATCGCAAACGGCGAGCTTGCGCCACTGGAAGTGAGAGACCTCGCCGGCGGGGAAGACGACGAGCAAGCCTCCCTCGATGAGGTGGCTGACTGCATGCTTCATGCCGGGGAGGTTGTCGCGGGCTGCGCCGCCGAAGACATCGACGGGGATGATCCAGGGTTCGAGTTCCGGGACGGCGGCGAGCATGCTGTTGGCCAGGAAGCGTACGTCACCGCGGATGCCCTGGAGCACCTGCATCAGGACCGCGCCTTCCAGCAGGCCGGTGGGGTGATTCAGGACCAGAACGACGGGACCGGTGCGCGGAACATGGGCGATATCGGCGGCGGCGGTATGGACCCGCACGCGCAACTCATTCAGCAGGCGGCTCCCGATGGTGGTGTCAGGAAGCGAAATACGGATACGAGAGTAGATCTCGCCTAGAGCCGCTGCGCCGGGAAGGTGAGTGTGCAGCATATCGCAGATGAGATGCCCGGGCGGGCATCGATTATTCCCGAGGCAAACTTTGCGGCGCGAAGTTGCAGGACTAAGTTCCTATATATGGACTCGATCGGGCAGCCGATGGATAAGTTTCCGGAAGTTATGTGGCGCTCAATCCATTTCGCCTCGGCTGTTGTTCTGGTGGGTGGGAACCTGTTCTCGGTGGCGCTGCTGCTGTGCTTCCGGGATCTGGAGACGCGTGTGGTGGCGGGTGCCTTGCTGGCGGTAGGGACATGGCTGTCGGTGCCGCTGGTGATTCGCCCCATGGGACGGTGGATGCGCCGCAGCGGAGAGGTCTCATTGTACGATCTTCCTGTTTCCGGCTGGATGTCGGGGCTGGCGCTGTTCTCGGCGAAGGCGGCCCGGAAACGGACGGAGAAGGCCGCGCATCTGGTGTGCGAGAGCGGGGTGCTGGACGCGGCAGGCTGCCGGTTTCAGCAGGCGGATTGGAAGCTGCGGGAGGCGGCGGAGATCTTCGAGGAACTGGAGGATCCACCCAACCAGGCGCTGGCGCTGATGGAACTGGGTAACAGCCGCAATGCGGCGGGGGATCAGGATGGCGCGATCGAGGCCTACTTGCGGGCGTTGGCGATTTGGGAACAGATTGCCGAGACGCAACGGGCGGGGAATACGTGGCGGCTGCTCAATAATCTCAGCGCGGCCTACAGCGAAAAGGGAGACCTGGATGCGGCGGAGCGCTATTCGCGGCGGGCGCTGCATACAGCGAAGACTCCCGAGGCGGAGGCGATGTGCCAACTCAACTTGGCCGACATCTACCGCAAGCGCCGCGAGTTCGGCATGGCTCAGGAGGCGCTGGACGGATCGCTGGACAGGCTGGGCGCGAGCGGCGATGAAGGTTTCGCATTTGGTGTGATGACGCTGGCGATGGTCCACGACGACCAGCAGGATGTGCACGCTGCGGAGGAGTTGTACAAGCAGGCGCGCGAACTGATGGAGCAGAAGCTGGGGCCGCGGCATATCGAAGTGGCGCGATTGCTGGAACGGCACGGAGCGCTGCTCGAGCGTCATGGACGGAGCAGGGAAGGCGCCCGGCTCATGGCCGAGGCGGCGGGGATTCGGGATACGGTGGGGTGACGGGTTCCCGGGGAGATTCGACTCGCCACCCCCACGGAGTTCTACGGGATCCTTGCTTCGATGAGGAATGTGCCTGATCCGGTCTGCGCCTGGACATACCAGACGTAGCGGCCAGGCGTAGCGGTGTAACGCAGAGTCTTGACGGGCCCGCTCCCGGAAGCGGTGGCCACTACGCTGTATCGATCAAGGGAGATAAGGAGGAACTGGAAACTGGCGCCGGATGGGCCGGTGAGGGTCGCCTCAATGGTCCCCGCACCA
Source organism: Bryobacterales bacterium (assembly GCA_016789755.1). Taxonomy (GTDB): domain Bacteria; phylum Acidobacteriota; class Terriglobia; order Bryobacterales; family Bryobacteraceae; genus CADEFT01. The sequence continues at coordinate 586 of JAEUQG010000579.1, read as the reverse complement.
CTGTGAATGGGGTCTTCGAACCGTGGGAGATATGCAAAGCCGCCCTGGCGGGGAATCGTGCCGGTCCACGTTTTCACCGTTCCACCGGTTGGATTGGGAGAGACGGACGAGCCGAAGATCGCCGTGCAGAGATTCTTGCCGAGCGGATCGAATATTCCCTGATCGCCGCGGAAGGTGTTGAGGCGGAGGGCGCGCTCGCGCTGGGCTTGGCGTTCCTCACCTCGCAGCCGCCAGCCGGTGTTGATGCGATAGGCGAGCGCTTTCCCGAGATCGGGTTCGTTGACGCTGAAGGCGGGGTCTTCGCGTGTGGAGGCCAGCAGACTGCGAAGCCGCGGGCTTTGCGCGGCGGCTTCGTCGAGCACCAGCATGCCGATCAAGCCGAACAGAAAGTCCTCGCCATTGGACCAAAAGGCGTCCTTGCGTACATCGGTCTGGAGATTTGCGATGGACAGGTCGTGATCGAAATCGACGCCCAGGACGCGGTAGAGCTCGCGTTCGGACATGCCGTTGGCGCCCGCCGAACGCATGGCGGCCTCGAACTGGCGCCATGCGTCGCTTTGGAGTCGCTCGGGGCTGGTATCGCAGC
>JAEUQG010000529.1 GCA_016789755.1 Bryobacterales bacterium | reverse complement strand
GATTTCGATGCCGGCTTTCTTCGCTGCGTCGATGACCAGCGTTCCCGGGGGAGCCTGCACACTCCTTCCGTGGATGGTAAGGCTGACGAGATCACCCATGTGACTGATAGTTTCTCCCTGAAAGAGCGCGCGGGGATAACCGTTAGCACGAGATTCCCCCGCCGATACGGGCAGGCACGGCCCAACCCTTGATTATGATGAGGTCCGCGAAAGGGTGTCAAACGCGGACGCTATGCGATGGCCAAGTAGTGAATATAGCATGAGCGGGGGGGGCGGCTTCCGTGTTTGGGTTCGTTTCGCAGATTTCCCCGCCTGGGGCTTGGGCTGCCTCACAGTGATGAAAAGTGTTGAATGGAAGGAAACGAACCCAAAAAACGGCGCGCCGCGGGGCGGCAATTCACCACCATCGCAGCGCACCGTTCGGCTCAATAGGCAAGTTGTTGGAAAAATTATCTTTTATCGCTAGTGCGCCCCCGGCGGTGCCAGGCCGCAAGTCCCCCCGCAGCCAGCAGCGTCAGCGAAAGTGTGGACGGTTCGGGGATGTTGGGAGTGGGGTCGATTTGCTGTCCGAAGCGAATGTTGTCCACCCCTATGTTGATGCTGTCCAATCCAAGGTTCGCGGCATCGATGAGAATGCTGATGGTGTTGCCGGTGATCGGGGTGTTGAACGAGTAGGTGGAATGGGTCGGGCCCGCCCCTAAGATGGACGCGTTGGGATCGTGGAAGACGCGGTTCTGCGCCGGAAAGAACCCGTTGAACTCGTTGTCGTAGACCGAAACAGAATCGATGGTAAAGTCGGATTCGAACCAGCCGGAGACGTCGAAGCTGTGGAGCACGGCCTCAAAGCCCGGGTCGGCGCGCAATACGATGAGCAGGTAGTCGTAATCGAAGCCGGTGTTCTGCTGGTTCGGAACACTGCCCTGATAAAGGACTCGGTCGAGATCGCCGTAGTCGTACCGCCACAGCGACGGACCGCCGGTGAAGATGGAAAAAGGCCCGTAGCCGACTTCGACGTTCGGCGTGTAGCCTTCAGCCCCCACGCCATAGTTGAAGGTGACGGCACCCGAGGTGGTGGACGGGGAGTTCACCCGGTCACCGTACGTTTGATCGATCGGGAGGCCTTCGGGGAAGTCCTCTGAAAGACTGCAGCAACCTCCGGTGTCGGTGATGCTGAAGGTCAGAATCGTGGCCTTCGCCGGCCCGCCTGGCACAAGCAGGGCGAGAACAGGGAGAGAGAGAATGGTCGATTTCACGGAAAGCATTGAGATGATCCTCTTACTGTGTATGAGTAAGCAGGCCGAAACATCACGCGGGGCCGGACCGAATGCGTCATAGTAAATAACCATGCGGCTGGAAGGAAAGAACGTAATCATCACCGGGGCGGGGCATGGGATTGGGCGGGGCTTAGCAGTCCGCTTCGCGGCCGAGGGGGCACGCCTGACGGTCGCGGATATCGATCAAACGGCCCTGACCGAGACCGCCCGCCTCTGCGGAGGGTTCGCGGTGGCAACCGATGTCGCGGTGGAAAGCTCCGTCCGCGAACTGGTTCGGCGGGCCACCGGCCAGTGGGGCCCTGTCGATCTGTTCTGCTCCAATGCGGGCATTTTCCTGCCCGGCGGATTGGAGACGCCCGACGCCGATTGGGAGCGCGTGCTGTCGGTGAATTTCCGCGCCCACCTCTACGCCGCCCGCGCCGTCTTGCCGGCGATGATCGAGCGCGGAGAAGGGTACCTCTTGCAGGTGGTTTCGGCGGCGGGGTTGTTGACCCAGATCGGCTCGGCCACCTATGCCGTCTCCAAGCATGCGGCGCTGTCGCTCGCCGAATGGATCGCAGTGGAACATGGGGACCAGGGGATCAAGGTGTCCTGCGTGTGCCCGCAAGGCGTCCGCACGCGCATGCTGCTGGGAGAGGACGGCGGGAAAGAGAGCTTCCTCAAAGCCGGATCGGTAAGCGTCGAAGAAGTAGCAGAGGCAGCAGTAAGAGGCTTGGAGACAGAGCAGTTCCTCATCCTTCCGCACTCCGCCGTAAGGACATACTTCGAGCGCAAAGCCGACGACTACGACCGCTGGCTCCGCGGCATGCGGAGACTGCGGCAAACAGCGGGCTAACCCGCGCGCAGAGCCGTCTTCTGTCTTCAGACTCCCGTCTTCTATATCCCGGGATATCAAGAGCGAAGCTCTTGCCGAAGCTCTTGCCTAGCTGATCGACTTCAAATCCGCTTCGATCTTCTTCTTCAGTTCCTTCGATTCCTTGCTGTCGGCCGCCCCTTTCAAAGCTTCCGAAGTCATGTTGAGAAAGTGCTTCTGGTGGTCCGGACGGCCCAGCTTCTGCTTGCCGAACAGACCCGCCTGCTCATACAACGTCTCGGCCATCGCTTTGAGAAACAC
>JAEUQG010000524.1 GCA_016789755.1 Bryobacterales bacterium | reverse complement strand
CTTGATGCAACTCGCTCCCGGCGCCGTCAGCGTGGGCGAAGGCAATCAAAACTCCATCCGCTTCTTCGGCCGACCCCGCGATGACAACAACTGGACCTTCGACGGCGTAGACGCCACCGGCATTAAAGATCCGCGCCAGGAAGGCAACCTCCGCCTTGTCATCTCCACCGACTCCATTGCCGAGTTCCGGGTCAACTCCCTGCCCTTCACCGCGGAAGGCGGCGTCGGGGGCGGCGCGCAGGTCAACCTTGTCTCCAAAACGGGAACCAATGCGGTGCACGGCTCGGCCTACGAATTCCTCCGCAACAGCGCTCTCGATGCACGCCGCCCCTTCGACGGAGCGGCGCCTCCTCCCTTCCGCCTCAACCAGTACGGCGCCAACATCGGCGGACCAATCGTCAAAGACCGGACCTTCTTCTTCGCCAACTACGAAGGGCTCACGCAGCGCCTCACCGTCTCGCGCGCCGACGGACTTGTGCCCAGCGCCTCCTTCCGCCAGCGCACCCCTGCCGCTTTGCAAAGCCTCATCAACGGCTATCCCGTCGGGAACGCCCCCGGCGCCAATGCCAACGTCGATCGACTGATCGCCGAAACCCCGGAACGCCGCGACGAGCACAGCGGCATGGCCCGCATCGACCACCGCCTCAACGAGAAGCACTCTCTTTTCTTCCGCTTCGCCATGACCGATGGACGCATCAGCGCCATCCGCAACGGACTGCTCGAAACGCGCGACTCCAACATCCGCCCTTCAAACGTCACCGCGCAGTGGCAGCAGATCTGGAACCCCGCCACGGTCAATGAAATCAAGCTCGGATTCAACCGCTCCGCCCTCACGCGCAACGATGAAGGCCTCTTCCCGGAAGGTGTGGCCATCCCCGGCTTCACGTCCACTCAGCCCGACACGTACATCATCGAAAAGCCCAGTGCCTACTCCCTTGTCGACAACCTCTCGTGGATCCGTGGCCGCCACACGATCAAAGCCGGCGGTGAGATCCGCCGCATCCACCTGAACGTCGGCAACGGCCCGGCGACCAGCGTCGCCTTTGCTAACCTCGACGCCTTCCTCCGCAATGCGCTCAATAGCGTCTCCGTCGGCAGCCGGTTGGACACCGTCGGCGTGCGCCGCACCTTCCACTCCGTGTATGTGCAGGATGAGATCAAGTTCACTTCGCAACTCACGTTGAACCTGGGCCTGCGCTACGAGCAGTACACCGTGTCAAAGGACGTCTACGGCCGCGGCCGTGTGTTTGACATCGTGCGCTGCCAAGGCTTCTGTGCGCCCGGCACGCCGTGGTTCTTCCCCGACAACGACAACATCGCCCCGCGGATCTCGCTTGCCTGGACGCCCAAAGCGCTCGGAGGCAAGACAGTCATCCGTACCGGCTACGGCCGCTACTTCGGCCCCGGCCAGAACGACGACGTAACTGCCGCCATCGACAGCCTGCCCGAAAATTTCTCACTCAGCGCCGCAGATGCGCCTGGCCTGAGCTATCCGCCTGCTGCTTTCCTTACCCAGTTGCGCTCCTCGGGCCAAACACCTCGCAGCGTCCAGCGCGACCGCAAGGAACCCGAGTCTCACATGTGGACTTTTTCCATCCAACACGAACTCCCCGGCGCGATGGTCGGCCAAATCGCCTACGTAGGCAACGTCGGCCGCAATCAACTGACACGCACCTACGTGAACACGCTCGATCCTGTTACCCGCCGCCGTCCTCTCACCACCTTCGGCCAGATCGACGAGAAGCGCTTCGACGGCAACACCAGCTTCAACGGACTCCAATCCTCGCTCACCCGCTCCTTCTCGAAGGGGCTGCTTTTGCAGGCCCAATACATGTGGGGCCACGCCATCAGCGACAACGCCGGCTCCGGCGAAGGGGGGCAGATTCAGGACATCGGCTGCCGCGCCTGTGACCGCGCCGACGCCGATTACGACATCCGCCAAACGCTCACCCTGAACAGCGTCTATCAGCTTCCGTTCGCCCGTTCTCGCTGGTACGGCGCCTGGGACCTCAGTGGCATTTTCACCGCCCGCACCGGCTCGCCGTTCACCGTCACCATCTCGCGTACGGCCACCGCGGTCCCTTCCGGCCAAACGCAAAGCCAGCGCGCCGACTACCTCGGCGGGGAGGCCTATTCCGCCAACAAAGGCCCCGATTTGTGGCTCAATCCCGCGGCCTTCGCTCTCCCCGCCAACGGCGCCTACGGTAACTCCGGCCGCAACCGTTTCCGCGGCCCGGGCCTCTGGCAAGCCGACATCGGACTCTCCAAAGTCTTCCGCCTCACCGAGCGTTTCCATCTGAACTTTCGCACGGAAGCCTTCAACCTGTTCAACCGAGCCCAATACGGCAATCCTGTCAGCGCACGCAATAACTCCACGTTCGGCCGCATCCTCACCACGGCCAACGATGGAGCCACCGGCGCCGGCACGTCGCGCCAACTTCAGTTCATGCTACGGTTCAACTTCTGATGCGCGCCCTGTTGTTCGCCGCTCTGTTGTTCGCGCCGGCCGCCGATGTGGCGCCGCTCGGCGAAACCGCATCCGAACCGCATCAAACCGACGACCCGGCCATTTGGATCAACCCGCGCAACCCCTCTGAAGTTCTCGTCTTCGGCACCGTCAAGATGGCCGCTCCGGATGGCGCCATCGCGGTCTATCGCCGGGACGGCAGCCGTCTCATGCGTATCGAAGGCGTCGACCGGCCCAATAACATCGACGTCGCCTACGGCCTCCAAGCCGGGCCGCGACGCATCGATATCGCCGTCGCCACCGAACGGAACAAATCGCGTCTTCGCGTTTTCGAAATCGTTTCCGGCAAAGGGCTCAAGGATCTCGCAGCGCTCCCTGTGTTCGAAGGACAAACCGGAGCCGCCGCCCAGCCCATGGGCATCGCCCTCTACCAGCGGGCCAAAGATCGAGCCATCTTCGCCATCGTGAGCCGCAAGAGCGGCCCTTCCGGCAGCTATCTTTGGCAGTACCGTCTGGACGGCGCCGGCCCGGTCCTGCGTGCGGTGAAGGTTCGTGAATTCGGAGCGTTCAGCGGGACGAAGGAAATCGAAGCCGTCGCCGCCGATTCCACTCACAGCGTAGTCTACTATTCCGACGAGGGCGCGGGCATCCGTAAGTACCATGCCGATCCGGACCACCGCGACGCCGCCAGAGAATTGGCCCTGTTTGCGCAAACCGGCTGGAAAGGGGACCGCGAAGGAATCGCCGTTTACAAGGACTACATCATCGCCACCGACCAACAGCATCCGGTAAGCGAATTCCACGTCTTCGCCGGCGCCACGTTGCGTCACCTCGGTGTGTTCCGGCTCGGCTCCGACACCACCGATGGCATCGACATCGCCCCCAATGGCCTCTTCGCCGCCATGAACGACAGCCGCCGCAATTTCATCCTCGCGGACTGGAAATCAATCGCCGCAGCCCTGCGCTTGCGGTAACTCGCCGAACCGGCCCCGTCGAAATTGAAAACGGCCGGCGAGCCCCCGAAGGGACCCACCGGCCGTCTCTCCCACTCAACTAACCCGGAATCTACGCCGTGCGCGCAGACTCTGTCTTATCCGCAATCGCTGCCTGCGCCGCCGCCAACCGCGCGATCGGCACACGGTACGGGGAACAGCTCACGTAGTTCATCCCAACCCGGTAGCAGAATTCCACCGAACTCGGCTCGCCGCCGTGCTCGCCGCAAATCCCAACTTCCAGATCGGCACGCGTCGCGCGCCCGTTCTTCACTGCGTAATCCACAAGTTTGCCGACGCCTTCCTGATCGAGCACGGCAAACGGATCGGCCTTGAAGATCTTCCGGGCCTCGTAATCCTTCGAGAACTTCGTATAATCGTCGCGCGACAAACCCATCGTCGTCTGCGTCAGATCGTTCGTGCCGAAGCTGAAGAACTCGGCTTCCTTCGCCACCAGATCCGCCGTCAGAGCCGCACGCGGGATCTCGATCATTGTCCCGATCATGTACTTCATCTTCTTCATGCCGGCCTTCGCCAGCACTTCATCGGCTACCGCCTTCACGATCGCCTTCTGATTCTCCAACTCCTGCACACTGCCGATGAGCGGAATCATCACTTCCGGAATCACCTTCACGCCCTTCTTGGCGACCTGCACGGCAGCCTCGAAGATTGCCCGCGCCTGCATCTCCGTGATCTCCGGATAGGTGATCCCCAACCGGCATCCGCGATGCCCCAGCATGGGGTTGAACTCGTGCAGTTCTTCCACACGCTTGAGCAACTCCGGCAGGCTCTTCTTCAAGTCGCCGACGCCCATTTTGTAGCGGCCGGCCATTTCCTTCTTCAACTTCGCATCGGCGTGAGGCAGGCGCGCGATGTCCACCATCAACTCTTCCCGCTTCGGCACGAATTCATGCAGCGGGGGATCCAGCGTACGGATGACCACCGGGAATCCGCCCATCGCCTTGAACAACCCGGCAAAGTCGGCACGCTGCATCGGCAACAGCTTTTGCAGCGCCTTGCGCCGGTCCTTCTCGTTCGTCGACAGAATCATCGCCTGCACGTGAGGCAGACGGTCTTCCCCGAAGAACATGTGCTCAGTGCGGCAGAGCCCGATGCCTTCGGCGCCGAACTTCCGCGCAACCTTCGCATCGCGCGGAATATCCGCGTTGGCGCGCACGCCGAAGCCGCCGCGGAATTCATCGGCCCACGCCATGAACGTGGCCAGAATGCCCGACGTCGGATCGGCTTCCATCGTCCCGGCCTGACCCGCGTAGATGTCGCCCGTCGACCCATCCAACGAGAGCCAGTCGCCTTCCTTCAACACCACCTTCTTGCCGCCCACGCTCACCGAGAGCGTCTTGCCACGCTCATCCACGCTGATCGACTCCGCGCCAGCGACGCAAGGCGTACCCATGCCGCGAGCCACCACGGCCGCATGGCTGGTCATGCCGCCGCGCGAGGTCAGAATACCCTTCGCCGCTTCCATTCCGTGGATGTCGTCCGGCACCGTTTCCTTACGCACCAGCACCACCGGCGCTTTGGCCGATTGCGCCACTGCCTCATCCGCCGTGAACACGATCTTGCCCACCGCGGCGCCCGGCGACGCCGGCAATCCCCTGCCCAGCTTCGTCAAGTCTTTCAGCGCCTTCGGATCCAGCATCGGGTGCAACAACTGATCCAACTGCGCCGGATCGACGCGCATCACCGCTTCCTTCTTGGTGATCAGCGACTCGTTCATCATGTCCACCGCGATCTTCACCGCGGCCGGACCCGTGCGCTTGCCGTTACGAGTCTGCAGCATCCACAGTTTGTTTTCTTCGATCGTGAACTCGAAGTCCTGAATGTCGCGATAGTGCTTCTCCAGCATCGAGGTAATGTCGCGAAGCTGGTTGTAAGCTTCCGGCATGACATCGCCTAACTCGGCAATCGGACGCGGGGTGCGCACGCCACTCACGACGTCTTCGCCCTGGGCGTTCACCAGGAACTCGCCGTAGAATACGTTTTCGCCAGTCGCAGGATTCCGAGTGAATCCGACGCCTGTGGCGCACGTATCGCCCATGTTGCCGAACACCATCGCTTGCACGTTCACCGCCGTGCCGAGCGTTTCTTCAATCTTGTTCTGCTTGCGGTAGAACTTGGCGCGCTCATTGAACCACGAGCGGAACACCGCATCGCGGGCGCCTTCCAATTGCTTGTGGGTATCCTGCGGGAACGGTTTGCCGGTCTTCTTTTTCACCAGCGCTTTGTAGTCGGCGATCACCTGCTGCAGATCTTCGGCCGTCAGTTCGGTATCCAGCTTCACCTTGCGCTTTTTCTTCTGGGAATCGAAGATGTGCTCAAACTCATCCTTTTCGATGTCCAGCACCACGTTGCCGTACATCTGGATGAAGCGGCGATAGCTATCGTAGGCAAAGCGCGGATTGTTCGTCTTCTTCAACAACCCGCCCACGGTCTGATCGTTCAGCCCCAGGTTCAGGATGGTGTCCATCATGCCGGGCATCGAAAACGGAGCGCCGCTGCGCACGCTCACCAGCAGCGGATTCGCCGCATCGCCCAGCTTCTTGCCCATCAGGCCTTCCAGAATGCCGAGCGATTCGTACATCTGGGTGTTGATCTCCTGCGGCGTCTTGTTCCCATTCTGGAAATACACGTTGCAGGCATCGCAAACGATCGTGAAACCCGGAGGCACCGGAACGCCGATGCGGCTCATCTCGGCGAGGTTAGCTCCCTTGCCGCCGAGAACGAATTTCATCTTGCCGTCGCCTTCGGCGGTCCCGCCGCCGAACGAGTAGACGTACTTGCTCATACTTGTTTTGCTATCTCCTTAGCTTGCTTGAGAACTGGTCACGATCTCCGAAAAATCGGCGATCGACGAGAACTCAGTGAGTAGGTTCGCGAGCAGGGTCAGCCGGTTGTGCCGCACCTTCGCGTCCGGTGCATTCACCAGCACCTTGTCAAAAAATTGGTCCACCTGCGGACGCAACGACGCAATCACGCTCAACGCGGAGCGATAGTCCTTGCCCTCCCGCAGTTCCGCCACTTTCGTCTTCGCCGCCGCGAAAGCCGTAAACAACTCCGCCTCCGCGCCCGGTTCCAACAACGCGCCGTCCACCTCTCCCGCCGCCTCAAAATTCGCTTGCCGCAGGATGTTCTTGATCCGTTTGAAGCTCGCGGCCAGCGGCTCGAAATCCGCCGTCGGACGCACCGCCTGGATCGCCGTCATCCGCTCGTCCACATCCGGCAGGCTTTCGCAACCCGCGGCCAGCACGGCATTCACTTCGTCATAAGCAAAGCCGCGCACGTCCTTGCAGTAATACCGCACGCGATCCATCAAAAATTCGTGCAGCGCGGCATCGCCGCCCGCCACCTGCGCCAGCGGCAAAGCGATCTTGCCTTCCACCAGAATCTTCACCACGCCTTGCGCGGCGCGCCGCAACGCAAACGGATCCTTCGACCCGCTCGGAATCAGCCCGATGCCGAAACAGCCGCGCAGCGTGTCGATCTTGTCCGCCAGCGCCACCGCCCGTCCCTCGGCAGTCGAGGGAATCGCATCTTCCATGCTCACCGGCTTGTAATGGTCGTAGATCGCCTGCGCCACCGCCTCCGGCTCGCCCTGAGCACGTGCATATAGTCCGCCCACCACGCCCTGCAGTTCGGTGAACTCCTTCACCATATCGGTGGTCAAATCGCACTTCGACAGCAGTGCCGCGCGCCCGGCATCCGCACCGCCGCCCAACTCACCCACCAGCGCCACCATGCGCTTCGTCTTGTCCAAATACGAACCCAGCTTCGCCTGGAACGTCACGTTCGCCAGCGAATCCACCCGCTCGGCCAGCTTCTTCTTCTGATCGAATTCCCAGAAGAACCGCGCATCGTTGAACCGCGCCCGCAGGACACGCTCATTGCCGTGCCGCACGATGCCATCGGGATCGCCGGCGATATTCATCACCGCCACGAAATGCGGCGCCAGCTTGCCCGCTGCATCGGCCACCGAGAAATACTTCTGGTGGTGCCGCATCACCGTGACCAGCACCTCTTCCGGCAGCGACAGATAACCCGCATCGAAACTCCCCAGAATCGGCGCCGGATGCTCCGTCAGAAACACCAGCGTTTCGAGCAGCGCTTCGTCCGTCTTGACCGTCAACCCCTTGCCCGCCACCAACGCCGCAATCCCGTCGAGAATCCGTTGCTTGCGCTCCGCAGCCTGCAGAATCACACCGTTCGCCGCAAGCTGCGCAACGTAGCTATCCGCGCTCACGGCGAAATTTCCGCCCATGCGCCGGTGCCCTTGCGAAACGTTGCCGCTCTCCACGCCGGCCAGCGTGAACGGAATGACATCTCCGCCCAGCAGAGCCACAATCCATCGAATCGGCCTGATGAAGCGCGGACCACCCTTTCCGGTCCAATACATCGTCTTCGGGAAGTAGATCTTCAGGATGATCTGCGGCAGTTGCTCCGCCAGAATGGCGCCCGCCTCTACGCCCGCCAGCTTCTTCCGCACCGCAACATATTCACCCTTGGATGTTTTTTCGACATGCAGCGCCGCCACATCCACGCCGTTCTTCTTCGCGAACCCCATCGCCGCTCCTGTCGGCTTTCCGTCCTTAAAGGCCGCCGACGCCGGAGGACCCATCACCAACTCCTCGGAATCCTGTTGCCGGCTCAGCACTCCGTCCACGATCAGCGCCAGCCGCCGTGGAGTCGCCTCCGCCAGACGAACAGTTCCGCCCAGCCGCGCATCGGAGAGAGCCCTCTCCACCATCTCGCGGAAGTTGCCCAACGCCGAACGGATCATCCAATCCGGAATCTCTTCCGTCCCGATCTCAATCAACAGAGGAAGCGCCGGCATCTTACGCCACCTCTTCCACGACTGGATAATTCTGCGCCATCCACAAACCGGCTACACCCACCGCCAGCTTGCGCACGCGTCCGATCACGCCCACCCGCTCGGTTACGGAAATCGCGCCCCGCGCGTCCAGCAGGTTGAAAACGTTCGAACATTTCAGCACTTGGTCATAGGCAGCCAACACCGGGAAACGCGCCTTGTCCGGATACTCCGCGAAGCTATCCACCAGCCGCTGGCATTCCTTCTCATGAAGCCCGAACAACTGCCACAGCATCTCCGTATCCGCCATCTCGAAGTTGTACACCGAATGCTGCAACTCCTCGGCGTGACGGACTTTCGCATACGGCGTTTCGCGCGTCCAATCGATCTCGAACACGCTCGATTTGTCCTGCAGAAATGCCACCAGCCTCTCGATTCCGTATGTGATCTCCGCCGGCACCAGATCCAAATCGATACCGCCGCACTGTTGGAAATAGGTAAACTGCGTGATCTCCAGCCCGTCCATCATCACCTGCCAGCCGATGCCCCACGCGCCCAGGGTCGGCGATTCCCAATTGTCTTCCTCGAACTTCAAATCGTGCTTGGAAAGATCGATGCCGATCGCTTCCAGTGACCCCAGATACTGGTCGATGATATCGGAAGGCGACGGCTTCAAAATTACCTGCAACTGCTGGTGCTTATAAAGACGATTCGGATTCTCGCCATAGCGTCCGTCCGCCGGGCGCCGGCTCGGCTGAATGTATGCCACCCGGTAGGCATCGGGCCCCAATACACGCAGAAAGGTCTCGGGGCACATCGTCCCGGCCCCCACCTCCACATCGTACGGTTCCTGAATAATACAGCCGCGGTCAGACCAATACCGCTTCAGTTTGAAGATCGTTTCTTGAAATGTATCCATGGAGGGTACGGCTTACGCCGCGCCATGCAAGGCGAACGACGGTAAACATCAAGGTTAGCATAGGCGCACCTTTCGAGACGGTTACAGCCCTTCGAGCATCGGCGCGACTTGCAGCCGCCGCTCGATGTGGTCTTCCACCGCCCGGTGCAGCCCGTGCCGCAAATCCGAGCACGTCAGCCGCGACCAGTCCCGCGCGGTCAGCTCTTTCACCGGCCGCTCGAAGATCTCCTTCGCCACTTCCATCGACTCCGGCCGCCCTCGCAAACCCGGCAGAAAACCCGCCAGCCGCACCGACCACAACAGAAAATACAGCGTCGACGGCCATACGGCCTTCGCATCCCCCTTCGCCGCATGCAGATATTCCAGCACCGACAAAAGCAACCGGAAATGTTTTTCGTTGGGCTCGCCCAGCGGCAGCAATTCCTCCGTCAGTTCGGCCATGTAATCGAGCGCGATCCCCGTCTCATAGCTGGACAGCAGCCCGAACGGAGACCGGATCAGTTCGCACGAATCGAGCGTCGTCAACTCCCGGTTCTCCTTCTGGTAGTAAACCATCCGCACGTGCGACAGCCGCTCCAAACCCGCGCCGAAACTGCTCTTCGGACGCCTTGCGCGCTTCGCCACGCCCCGCAATTTCCCCTGATCGCGAGTGAGATAACTCACAATGAGGTCAGCCTCCCCTAAGGGGAACGACCGTATCACCAGCGACTCGCTCACTCGTGCAGGCATCTATGCAAGCGCCTTCCGCAGCGCCTCCTTCATGACGGCTTCAGGCGCATTCACTCCCGTCCACAACTCGAAGCCGATCACGCCTTGGTACACCAACATCGACAACCCGTCCAGCACGCGCAGCCCTCTGCCTCGCGCCATCTCCATCAACCTCGTCACGGCTGGATTGAACACCGCATCGCATACCAGCAACTCCGGCTTGGCTCGCGACAAGTCGACATCCGGACACGCATCCACATTCGGAAACAGCCCGATCGAAGTGGCATTCACAAAAAGATCCGCATCGCCCCCAACCGCATACGTGCCCACCCATGGCTCGAAACGGATCGGCCCTCCCGTCCCCGCCGCCAAGTGCCGCACCATCGCTTCCCCGCGTTCCACGCTGCGATTTACCACCAGCAGGTCGCTCACGCCCGCCAGCAGCAACTCCGTCGCAATCGCCCGCGCCGCGCCGCCCGCGCCCAACACCACTGCGCGCTTGCCCTTCACGTCCATTCCACCGTCTTGCCGCACCCCGCGCAGAAAGCCCTTCCCATCGGTGTTCTCTCCAATCAACGCATCGCCGCGCCGCACCACCGTGTTCACTGCACCGATCACCCGCGCTTCTTCCGATAACCCGTCCAGATACGGAATCACCGCCACCTTGTGGGGAATGGTGAGATTGATTCCTTTCATACCGAACGCGCGCACACCACCCATCGCCGCACTCAAATCCGCTGGCCCCACTTCGATCGTCAAATAACGCCACGCCAGCCCGCACGCCGCAAACGCGGCTTCTTGCATCACGCCCGTCGGGTTCTCCGCTACAGGCTGCCCCAGCACTCCTACCAGTTCGGATTTGTAGTTCTCAGACATCCTATCCAAGATGGCACAGATTCCCGCCCTCCCCAATTTGCGATTCCAAAGGTGGTAGAGTATTAAGCCAATGGGCGCATGTTGCTTTGGCATGCGCCGCGAAATCCATAACGAGGGTCGCCTGATGAGAAAAGTGCTCGTTCTTTTCTTTCTGGGTTTGGCGCAGGCAGGTTTCGCCCAACAGGGTGTGACCGGCCAAGTGCATCAGCTTGAGGCCAGGGGTGAAATAGCGGAGGCTCGGACACTGCTGGAGAATGCCCTCAAGCAGAATCCGAACGACACCGGGACGGCTGCGGCTTACGCTGCCTTCCTGGATAGTCATGGAGACGCGGCAGCACGCGCCGCCTACTCCAAACTCGTAACCCTCGAATCCGACCGGAGCCGTAAGCAAGCCGCGGCCCGCCGCCTCGTCGAACTCGACCTGCTCGCCGGAGACCGTACCGCCGCCAACCGCAACCTGCAGGCCTTCCGCGATGCAGGCGGCGCAGGACTCGCACTCGGCGAAAGCTCCGCCTCTACGCCCGGCGCCCGTCCCACCACGATAGTAGAAATTCCCGGCCCCTTGCGCTCCTTCGCGCGTATGGCTGCGCTTTCCCCCGACCTTTCCCCCGACGACGTCCTCGGCGCCCTTGCCCGCAACGTCGTCACCAACGGCTACCAGGCCGCCAGTTCCAGCGAGGCCCTTGACCAGACCGAGTATCTCAAGCTCGTGGTCAAGTATCTTTCCCAGGCCCGCGAACTGGCCAAACTCGCTGGCGAATCCAAAGCCATCAAAGTGGAGACCTGCGAATCCACCCAAACCGGCGACCTCCTGCGTATCCTCGGCTACCGCATGCGCGGCGGCTGCGGCAGTGAAGTCGTCCTCGAAACCGTTAACGCCTCCCGAGCCTTCCTCACCATCGACTCGGGCTTCCCGCTCGCCGAACTCGAACAGGCCCTTCGTTCCAGCCGGCCCTTTACCTACGACTACGCCGCCACGAAGGTTCCCGTCCTTTACACCCCGGACTATTGGGTCGGACCGAAAGACAAGCAGCAAGGCGATTTCATCGACGCCTTCCTTGGCGATCCGTCCCTCTGCCGCCTCTATCTCGCTCTCTCCAAGCTCGATCCGATCTCCGCCGAGGAGTTGAAGAAAGCGCTCCCCGTCCAACGCATCAAGGCCTTTTCGCACGTCCTCGATTTCTTCGGCGGCATGCTCCAACTGAAGGACGGCAAGATGCCCGTCCCGGGCGGCCAGCGCTCCGTCGCCGCGTGGGCCGAACTCGCCGGCGCCCAGCCCGACCAAGGCGCCCTCTTCATTGAAAAGCTCATCTCCCGCGACGACGGCTGGCTGGCCAGCTATTACGATTCGCTGGCCCGCATCACCGGACCCTCCCTGGATTACCTCACCGAACCCAACCGCATGAAGCGTTTCTATAACGCTCTCCGCGGCCGCGTCACCAGTCCCGGTCCCGCCCGCCCCGTCTTCCGCGCCAACACCGAATTGATGCTGCTCACCACGCGCATGCGTGTCGACCCGGACGGCAAGCCCCACCTTCCCGGCGGGGTCGAAATGTGGAAGAACCTCTTCGTTCATCATCCGCATGGCAAGTACGACGGCAAACTCACCAAAGCGGCCTCCGGCTGGAAGGATGCCGACGACGTGATCGAAGCCTTATTCGGTCTCTGCCGCAAAGCCGTCGAAAACGAGCCTCTCAAGATCTACATGGCGCTCACGGACCTCAACCGCCGCCGCCCCAAACCGCTCGAGACGGCCACGGCCGATCGCCTCGCCCGCGAGTTCCGCACCTACGGCTCGCAGTATGCGATCTTCGCCGAAGTCCCTTCTCTTTCCGATAAGACCATTCTCCAGTACCTCGAAGTGGCAGCCTCTGTTCTGCAGATCCGCGACCAGGCACTCAGGGCGAATACGGCCGGCACGCTCCAATCCCTCGTAGGCCTCTGGCAGATTTTCCACCGCCAGGGCTCCATCCCTGCCGACGACGCCGACGGCACACTGTCCGCTCTCCTCACCAGCTTTGCCAAGGTCAAGAACCACCGCGAGCTGTTTGACCTCGGCCGCTCCGGAGTCGAACTAGTCCTCAAAGCCACCGGCGCTCCCACCAACGTCAACCCCCACGACCGCCTTCTCGATCTGCTCGCCGGCACCGCAACCCCCGGCGATCCTGACGCCCACCGCCAGCTCGTTCAGGACATGATCCGCATCTACGAGTTGCAACGGCTGCCGTCTCTGAAACTGCTCTTCGATGTTTCCGATCACCTCGACGCCATAGCCAAGGGCGAGAAAATGAATCCCGCCCTGGTCAATCGCCTCGCCACCCGCATCTCGGAAATTCAAGTGCCGCGCGCGGCCATGACCACCGTGGAAAAGAACTCCATGGCTTTCGGCTACTGGACCGAAAAACACATCGACCAGCAGCGTAAACTCAACATCCGCTCTCAAGTCGAGAAGGCCGGCGCCGATCCGGAGAAGCTGAAGGATATCCGTAGCCACCTCGCTCCCATGCTTCGCGACGCCCTCCTCGGACTGAACTATGTTCACTACGCGCCCCCTGGGGCTCAGATCCTGCAGACTAACCCCATCTTCGTCCGCAGCCATGATTTTCTCGGCCTGCAAGGCGCTTCCCAAACGTGGAAGAACACCGAAGTCTTCGGTACCGGGTGGCCCTCCAGCGCCGGGGGACGCCTCGTCGGCTCTCTATCGAGTCTGCCTTACGCCCTCGCCGAAGCCGAGCAGAACTTCCTCATCCCCTCCCGCGAACAGGCTCTCATTTGGGGCGACCTCGTCCCCCAGATGATCGTCATGGCAAAGGTCCCACGCTGGTGGAACGTCACCCCGTCGCAATTGCAGTGGGTCGGCCTTCATATGCGCGCCGGAGAGTCTCTTCTCGCCCAGGCCGCCATCGATGCCAGTATCCGCAAGCCGGTTCTCGATTCCCTCGACCGCCGCGCCGTTCCCAATCGCGTCCGCCGCATCGAATCGCTGCTCGCCGCCAGCGACGTTCGCGGAGCTCTCGAGCAAACCACTCCCTCGGAGCTCTTTCTGCTCGCCGCCGATCTCGCCGGTCCCGGCAAGCAGGGCGCCGGCGTTCTCGGACAGGAGATCCAACGCGTCGCCGCAGCCCAACCGGAGAAGGTCAACTACACGGCCATCTCCCGGGCTTTCGGCACGCCTAAGCCCACACTCGCTCACAGCTACTATCCCGAACTACTCAATCTTCGTACTTTCCCCACCCTCATGGGTTACTCCAGCCGCATCATGGCCGAAAGCTGGGAATCGAATCTGCTTTACTACGCCGCCCTTGCGGCGGAATTGCAGGTTTCCCCATCGCAGCTCAACGTCCTGATTCCCGAGTGGACCCAAAAAACCGTAGAGCGCATCTTCGCCACCCACCTTGAGGATTGGCCCGCGCTTCTGCGCAGCCTGCGTACGGTCGGGGCCGATGCCCGCCGTCAGGCCCGCGGCGGTTCCGAAGCAAAGACTCTAGAGTAATAGGAAAGATAGCGCCAGGAGGATCATTCATATTATGCGCAAGCTATTCATTGCATCCACCGTTGCGAGTGTCCTGGCCGGCACGGCCTGGCTATTTGCGCAGGAATCCGCCCGCCCCACCTTCCGGGTGAAGGTCGACATGGTGGTGCTCAACTTCCAGGTCACAGACAACAAAGGCCGCTACATCAACGGCCTGAAACACAGCGACTTCAAGATCACCGAAGACGGCATCCTGCAGAAAATGAATACCTTCGCCGAAGGCAACCGCGCCCCCAGCCTCATCGCCGAGGACGGCACCGCGAAGCCCATGGTCATCAATCCCGAAGAACGCGAAAAAGGCGTCAACGCCGATGCCTTCGTCGGCACCAACGTCTTCGTACTGTTCGATACCAGCAATTACATGTACCGCGGCTTTGTCTACGCCTCCGACGCCATTGCAGACTTCATCCGCGGCCTTGACCGGGCGGACTCCGTGGCCGTCTACACCTTCAGCCGTAACCTCTCGCGCGCCTCCTCCCTCCTCAAGGATCACAGCGAGGCGATCGTAGGTCTCCGCAAAGCCGTCGCAGGCGACGACGCAGCCCTTTACAACGCGTTGCTGCTCACTCTTCGCGACGCCGCCAAAGTCCCCGGCCGCAAGGTGGTCATCGTCTTCTCCAACGGCCCAGACAACGCCAGCATGGTCGCCCCCGACGATGTCCGCACCGTCGCCGAAGACGAAGGCATCCCCATCTACGTCATCTCCACCAACGACGCAGCAAAAGACCCCGTCTCCACCAGCGTCTTCAAACGGATCTCCACGCGCACCGGCGGCCAGGTCTACTTCGCCAAAACCTGGCAAAAGCAGGTCGAGGCCTTCGAATCCATTCGCGAATCGCTGGGCAACTCCTACACCATCACCTACTATCCGCAACCGAACCCAAACGAGGGGTTCCGCAAGATTAGCGTCGAGATGCTCACGGACGTCGGCAAGAAGTACCGCCTCCGCTACCGCCCCGGCTATCGCCCACAGAGCGGATTCTAGCCTCGTTCAAAGCCGCCCCGCGCACCATAAGATGGCCCGCTCCACCAGAGTTCGGTACCAGGGGCTCTGGTGCGCTTCACGCCCGTGTCCCGGCTGCAGAACCACTGCTTTCCAAGCCTTCGATGGCCCAATCCATCCCACCACGCGGTCGCTGGTGGCGTGATCCAGCGTGAGCAGCGGCTCAATCCCCTCCGCCTGCCAAACACGGATATACGTCTCATCGTAGATCCTCATTTCCGGCAGCCCCTTCACGATCGGATGCGTCCCCACCGGCTTGACCACAAGTTCCAAATCGTGCTGGAACCCCGATTTTTTCAGATCGTACAGCCCGCCAGTCACTTCCTTCCACCACCACTCCCAATCCGCGAAATCGGCCAGCGCGTGATGCAACACCACCACCCCCTTGCCGATCTCCACGAACGCTTGGAGATTCGCCTTATGCTCTTCCGGCATCGTAGCCATCAAATCGTAGAGAACCACAACATCGTATGCCTTGCGAATGTCGCGCCGGAACGCCGCCGGATGCGGGTCCACCGTCACCCGCAATCGCCGGTTCCCTTCAAAGAGGGAATAGAACGATGCCTCGTGACTATGGCCTCCGGTCGCCACCAGCACCCGGACGGCATCTTTTTCCTTGGCATCCAGATCGATCTCCGCCGGCAGGCTCACCGCGTTGCGGGCCGCCCATTCCGCACCCCTCGCGTAGGAAACAACGAAACCCGGCGACTGCATCGCCGCCACGTCGTGCCCCAGCGCCGTATGAAACACCCGGCCCTTGCCGTAGTTTACTGTCCATACCAGCGGCTCTTCCTTCCCCGTGCCCCTCTTGTCCGGCGCATCGTAAGCCGTCGCCAGAACTTCGATTCCCGGCTCCAGCCGGAAGTTGTGATACAACTCGTCGCTGATCAGGAATTGCGGCGCAAGCCCGCGCGCCACCGGGTGCGCCCCGTTCTTCCATTTCACCGTGTAAGCATGACGCGCCCCATGCCCCGTCTTCGGTTCCCCGGCACCCCATCGCGCCCCTACCATCCGCGCCCACTCTGTCCACGGCTTCTCGAACACGCCGGTCCGCCCCATCCTCTCCGACAGCACCTCCACATCCCCAAACGGATAGCTCGCCGCATGGATCGCCACTAGCCCCTTGCCCGCGCGCACGAACTCCTCCACAGCCTTCTCCGTCACCGCGCTCCATCGCGGCCCGCAATAGTTCACCACCAGCACATCGTAGGGACGCAAGGATTCCGCCCCCATCCCCATGGGCTCTTCCGTCACCCGCACATCGAATCGCCCCGCCGCCTCCAACGCCTGACGCAGAAACGGAGTCGTCGCACGCCAATCGTGATTGTTCCGCCCTGTCACAATCAGGGCTCGGATCTTGCCTTTCTCGAAGTACGGCGCATCCGGCACAACCTGCCCCATTGCCAGTGCCGGCAACAAAAACAGGACCAGCTTCATATGTTCCACTCTTCCCGCCACGTCACAATCCGGCCCTGCTGCCAGGCCAGATTCCCCATATGGCAAGCCATCGCCCCATAGTGCCCCTGGTCCGCCGTCGCGTTCGGAGCTTGCCGCGTCCGGATGCAATCGATCCAGTTCTGCATGTGTTTGTCGCGCGTCCCCGCTCCCACAATCGCGTCCTGCAAAGTCCCTCCCGCCGGCAAAAAACGATACCCGGACCTGAAAATATGCAACCGTCCCCCGCTCCCAAAGAACACGATGTCCGCCGACTCAGGCCCTACCCTGTCCGTCACCGTCGCCTCGAACGTCACGGTCATCTTCTCCGGATACTCCGCAATCAGGTTGATGTTGTCCGGCGTATCCCGCCCGTCCTGAAACTCGTAAATCCCCCCCAGCGAAGTCACCTTCGACGGCTTCGTGATCCCCAGAAACCACTGCACCACGTCCACCATGTGCACAAACAAGCCGCCCGTCTGCCCGCAGCACAGATCCATATACGAGAACCGGTTGAAATATCGCTTCGCATCCCATGGGATCTTCGGCAATGCACCCAGGCACGCCTCCCAATCAAGTCCCGCCGGCTTTTTCTCCATTCCCGGCGGCGGCGCAAAACGGTACCCTCCGTTGTTGTTCCACACCGTCCGAACCATGTGCACCCGCCCGATCTTTCCGCTCGAAAAGAACCGTTCCTTCGCTTCCGCGAAGTGGGGTGTCGATCGCTGCTGCACTCCCGTCTGCACAACCCGCCGTGAGTCCCGCACAGCCCGCACCAACGGCGGACCCTGCTCGGCGCGCGACGTCATGGGCTTTTCCACATACACATCGCGCCCGGCGCGCACCGCGTCCGTTGCAATCCGCGCGTGCGTGTTGTCCCACGTCGCCACAATCACTCCATCGATATCTTTCCGCTCCAGCAACGCCCGGTAATCCGCATACTTCTCCACTCCTGGCGATGTCTTCCCCACCGCCTCCTCCCGTCGCAAGTCCCAGGCGTCGGCAACCGCCACCCACTGGATGTTCCCGCATTTATTCGCTTCCGCCATCAGATGGGTTCCACGCCCGCCGCAGCCGGCAATCCCCAACCGCACTCGGTCATTCGCCCCCTGCACCCGCTGATACGATCCCGCCGTCATCAGCGCCGACGATGCCAGAAACGCGCGCCGCGATCCGTTGTCCATTTGCATACTCGTTCCTTTCTCCTCAAGCCGGCAAATCCCACTTGCTATCCCACCCGACGCGCACCTTGCGCCGGTACGCCATGTTCCCCATGAAACACGCCACGGAACTGTAATAGCCTTCTTCTTCATTCGCCAGCGGCTTCGCCCGCGTCCGGATGCACTCCACCCAATTCCGCAACAGCCATTCCGCGCTCGACGGATCTCCCGTGCCCCGCCCCGCCGCGACCTTGCTGTTCTTCGGATGCGGCTCATACTCATACCCCACCGCCCGGTCGTACCGGTTCACCGTGAGAATCCCGCCCGTCCCCCGTAACTCCAGCCCCGCGGTCGTCTTCCACCCCGCCGTCATGATCTCCGCCTCGAACGTCACGTTCACCTTCTCCGGGTACTCCAGCACCAGGTTGATCACATCCGGCGTATCGCGGTCCGGATAGTGATAGATGCCTCCTCCGGCCACCGCCGCCAGAGGTTTGTGCAGCCGCAACATCATGTGCGCCGAGTCGATCACGTGAATCCCGATCCCCATGATCATCCCGCCATCGTAATAGAGCCACTTGTATGGGCTGAAGTAAATGTCCGGATTCCACGCCACCTTCGGCCCGGCGCCCAGCCATCGCTCCCAATCGAGGCCCTCCGGCTTCTGCTCCATCCCTGCCGGCGGCTTCTGGATGTACCCGTTATTGCCGTTGTACCAGGTCTTGATCAGCCCCACCTTTCCCATCGCGCCCGACTCCAGATACTTCTCCCGCGCAATCCGGTAATGCGGCACGGCCCTTGCTTGCATCCCAACCTGCACCACCCGCTTGTTGTCGCGCGCCGCCTTTACCAGCGCCAGCCCGTCCTTCGGCGTGTGTACCATCGGCTTTTCCACATACACGTCCTTGCCCGCCTTGCAGGCATCGATTGCCACCGCCGCATGCCAGTGATCCGGAGTCGCCACAATCACCGCATCGATCTCCTTCATCTCCATCAACTGCCGGTGATCCTTGAACGTGCGCACAGCCCCGCCTGCCAGACTAGCCGCCTGATCCGCACGCGCGCTGTAGACATCGCATACCGCCGCAAACTCCACCCCGATCCGCGCCGATTCCTTCATCAGATACTGGCCTCGCGGCCCTGTCCCCACCACCCCCAGCCGCAACCTCTCATTCGCCCCCAGAATCCGCTGATACGATGCCGCTGTCGCCGCCAGCATGCTTCTCCGTGTCGTCTCCATCATCCACCTCCTTCAGTGCGCTCCCGCCATCGCCGGCGCCAACACCTCCCCCAGATGCCGTAAACTGTCCGCCGCCTGTTGGGGCGTCCCGCATTCCACCGACAACACTCCGTCGAAGCCGCCCTCTCGCAGAATCGCCACCACCCGCCCCCAATCAATCACGCCCTCCCCGCACGCGCACCCCACCGGAGTCCCCGTCACCTTCCCCTTCTCCGATTCCGCCTGGCGGATCGAAATGTCCTTCGCGTGCACGTGCACCAGAAGGGGCAGTACGGACCGTAATCCCACGTACGGGTCCTCGCCCCCCAAAAACGCGTTCCCCGTGTCGTAGTTGATCCGCAGCCGCTCCGACTTCACCAGCGTCGCAATCCGCAGCAGCCCTTCCGTTTTCTTGCTCAGGCTCTGATGCGGCTCAATCGCAATGTACACGCCGTACCGCTCCGCTACCTGCAGCGTTTTCTTCAAGGTGTAACGCATCACTTGAAAACATTCCTCGTCCTCCAGCCAACCCGGACGGATTCCTTCGTCCGTATTCACCACCTTTGCCCCGATCGCCGCAGCCAGACGGATCGCCTTCTCTAAATACGGGACGCTGATCTCCGGACGCATCAGTGGCGTGTGCGCGCTCAGCCCCGAGGCCTTCACCCCGTTCGCCTCCAGCACATCCTTCATCTCCAACGGATCGTTGTCCATCGAAAACGAGTGAAAATATCCCGCCTCGCTCAACAACTCGCGCCCGTTGTGAACCATCGGCTCCACGTACCGGAATCCCAGTTCGGCGGCCCGCCGGATGCCTTCCGCGAACGGCTTGTCCTCGCAACGGATAAATTCCAGGTTGATGCCTACGTCAATGGACATGGGTAGTGCTCCTGGCCCGATAGTGTAGACCGAGTGTAGAATGTTGTCGTCCGCATTCGTTCACTGAAAAATTTTGAACATCCCCTCATGGCGAAGCCGGTCCCCATCTTCCGCGGTGACGATCAGACATTCCAGGCCGATGCCTGTCTCCCGCTGGTCGAGGCTTGCCGGGCCAATCGCGTTCATCTCGAAGCCTTGGTGCACGGCCACTATCCGGGCAAGCGCCTACCATCGAGCGCGCTGCCCGGCTTGAAAACCGTGGGTTTCTGGGATGGGGCCGGTGAACAACCCTGGGGACTGCCCTGGCACCGCAACGAGGGCGTCGAGATTACCTGGCTTGAAAGCGGGACCTTCTCCTTCACCGTCGACGACAGAGAACACGATCTCAAACCCGGCGATATCACCGTCACACGTCCGTGGCAACTGCACCGCGTCGGCAATCCC
>JAEUQG010000502.1 GCA_016789755.1 Bryobacterales bacterium | reverse complement strand
TGAAGGTGTGCAGCGCCACGCAGATCGAAGTGCTCGTCCAAAAGGCGCTCCCCGGAGTCACGCTGACCCACATGCAGCGGCCGCCCAGCGCCATCCCCGTAAAGCTCAACCACCAGTACTTCAGTCTCAACATGAGCGGCGTCTATTGGGAAACCGTCTTGCGCGGGCGCAACCTCGCCGCCTACGTCCCCGGCGATTTCCCGGCCCCGCAGTTGGAACTCATCATCCTCCTGCCGGAATAGCGCTCAAGCCAGCGCCTGCTCGAAATCCGCCAGCAAATCGCGCCAATCCTCAATGCCTACCGAGATCCGCACCAACCCGTCGGTCACTCCAGCAATCTCCAACTCCGCCGCCGATACCGAAGAATGCGTCGTCGATTTCGGGTGGCATACCAGCGTCTCCACCCCGCCCAGGGAAACCGCGTTGCGCGCCAGTTTCAGCTTCCGCAGAAAATCGAACGCCGCGGCCTTTCCTCCTTCCAACTCCAGCGAAAGCATCGCCCCCGGATAATCGCATTGGGCGTCGCGAATGCGCACCTGATCGGCATCCGCAAACAGGCTGGGATAGTGGATCCTTTCCACCTTCTTGTGCGCCGCAAGACGCTCGGCGATGCGCTGCGCGTTCTTCGACGCCCTGTTCATCCGCAGATTCACCGTCGGCAGCCTTGAATCCAGAATCCAGCACTCATCCGGCTGCAGAATGTTGCCGAACAATCCCCGCCGCGCCTTGATCGTCTTCACCAGCGCCGGATCGGCGGTCAGCGCCACCCCGCTCAACATATCGCTGAATCCGCCCAGATACTTCGTGCCCGAGTAGAGAACCACATCCGCGCCATGCATCAACGGGTGCTGAAACGTGGGACCCAGAAAGGTATTGTCCACCATCACCACCGGTGGCGCCTCGCGCTTCCCCGCCGCCTCCACCGCCTGCCGGATATCGGTCATCATCAACGTCGGATTCGCCGGCGTCTCGATCAACACCACCCGCAGATTCCTCGCCTCCGCAATCGCCTTCACCAGCGCCGCGCCCTGTCCTGCCCGCACCGCCGTCCCCGAAATCCCGAATGGTTCCAGAAACTCGTGAATTAAATGCTGCGTGCCGCCATACAACGGCACCGTGTACACCATGCTGTCCCCCGGCCGTGCAAACGCCAGGATCGAAGTCATGATCGCCGCCATCCCCGAGTTAAACACCACCGCTGCCCGCGCCCCCTTCTCGAGCGGGACAATCTGGTCTTCCAGAATCTCCGCGTTCGGATGGTTGAAGCGGCTATAAATCAAGTCCACATGTTCACCGGGCATTGCCTGCGCCCGGCCGCCCGCGATCGCGAAAGCGCGCTCGGCCGCTTCCGGACTGGTGAATACATAGGTGGAACTGCGGAAAACCGCCGGACGTGCGGAACCGACGCTAAGGGCGGGATCGAAGCCCCGCGTCAACACCGCCGTCGGCGGCCGCATCGGATGTGTGTCGTGCTTGTCCATGCCCTGAGTGTAGCGCCGCCTCAACACGCGCGCCCACGTAAGCACCCAACTCCTCCATCGACTCGAAGCGCGGCTTGCCCTCCAGCCATCGCCCCTCCACTCCCGCCCACGGAATCGGTCCACACAGCGGCGATTTGCAGTACAGCGCATCGGCCCGCTTCAGAAACCGCCGCGCCGAATCCTTGAAGTCCGCCGTCGCCGGGTCCAGCACCGCCACATAGAGATCCGGCTTCAAAAACTCCAGCACGCTGTTCGATTCCAGAATCACGTTCGCATGATCGCCCAGCAGCCGCTCCAGCGCCGGCAGCGCGTGCCCCAAATCCCCCATCGCCGTCCGCAACCAGTAAGACTTCGCTGCCCCCGCCCCCCAATAACGGCCCGAATCCGTCCTGTCGGCCGCCATCTGCTCATCCAACACATAAGGATGCTCCGGATTCTCCGGCGCGCAATCGCACGGCTTCCCATCCAGACTGCACAGCCCGTGTCCGTGCTGCGTGATCTTCACCGCCACCCACTGCAAATGCCGCGTCGCCGCAATGATCCCGCACACCGTTGACGTCTTCCCTACATTGCGCGAATGCCCGCCCACCGCAACCAGCATCAGCGCTTCTCCTCGGCAAGCAGCCGCGCCACCTGCTTCTTCAGTTCCAGCAACTCCTTGCGCATCGACGGCAGCTTCGCCACGTTCGCCAGTTGTTCCAGAATCTCTTTCAAAGGCCTCGCCGGAGTCCCCCACACCACCTCGCCGCTGCGAATCACTTTCGCCGTCAGCACCCCGCACCCCGACCCCAACACCGCCCGCGACTCGATCCGCGCCTTGTCCCCAATCCCTACCTGCCCGCCGATCACTGCATAGTCTTCCACCACCACCGCCCCGGAAAACCCTGTCTGCGCCGCCACCACCACATGATTGCCGATCCGGCAGTTGTGCCCCACATGCACCATATTGTCGATCTTCACTCCGTCTCCCACCCACGTCACGCCCAGCGCCGCCCGGTCGATCGTGGAGTTCGCTCCGATTTCGCAATCGTCTCCGATATGCACCCGCCCTACCTGCGGAAACTTCTCCCACCGCCCTTTGTCCATCGCGAACCCGAACCCGTCGGCCCCGATCACACAACCGGAATGCAACACCGCGCGCTCGCCGATATCGACATCGTCGTAAAGCGTCACGTTCGCGTGCAATCGCGAGTCCGCGCCGATCGTCACCCGCTTGCCGATCACGCTGCCGGCCCCCACCGCGCTGCGGGCGCCGATTTTCGATCCCGCGCCCACCACGGCTCGCGGACCCACCGCCACACCTTCCCCCAACTCGACGCCTTCGCCTATCACCGCCGTCGGATGCACACCCGCCGCCGGAACATCGGCCGGGTGAAAGCGATGTACCAATCGCGCAAAGGCGCCCCGTGGGTCCTTGGTCCGGATCACCGTACGGTCCGCACGATTCACAAAGTCCGGACTCACCAGCAGGCAACCCGCCGCCGATGCCTGCGCCTGTTGCTCCGCCTTCCGGCTGCCCACGAACGCCACCTGCCCGCACCCCGCCGCTTCCAGGTCCGCCACACCCGCAATGGCCCGCTCACCGTCTCCCTCGAAGGTGCATCCCAGCCACTCGGCCATCTCGCGAACGCGCATCATCGGCGGCTAGCTCCCCCAGAGTTCATGAATCGGGCCGTACAGATCCCTGTCCGAAAACGGTACATACTCGAAACCTCTCCCGATCGGGTCATCTTTGCGCACGGTCGTGTAGTCGATCCCCAACGCCGAATACACCGTCGCCTCCACGTCCTCGGCCCGTATTTCCCGGTTCCGGCTCCACCCCGATTCCGTCGTCACTCCGCCGGAGTTGTCCGTCGCGCCGATCGCTTTGCCGCCCGAAATCCCCGCCCCCGCAAACAACGCGGCTTGCTGCACGTGATGATCCCGCCCTCGCCCCGCGTTGATGTTGCCCGGAACTCGGCCGAACTCCCCCATTGCCACAATCAACGTCTCTTGCAGCAACCCGTCGTTGCGCAGATCGCCGATCAGCGTCCCCAGCGCGTTGTCGAACTCGCGCATCTTCGCCACATGCCCGCCGTTGTTTAAGTAAATGTTCTCGTGGTGATCCCAGTCGCCCTGGTTGATCTGAATGAATCGCACACCCGCCTGCGCCCGCAACAGATTCCTCGCCGCGATGCACGCGTTCCCGAATCCCGTGTTGCCGAACCGGTTGCGTTCGCCTTGATCGAACGTGAAAATGCGATTCACATCGTCGTTGTACATCAGCTTGCGGGCCGCCGTCTGAAACGCGAACACCTCGTCCACGTCCGGTCCGTACTCCCGCGACTCCCGCAACTCCGCCGTCATCTGGTCGAGCAACTCCACGCGCTTCTGAAACCGCGGCTGCCCGTCCCGATGCGTCGTGTTGTTCATCCCTCCCCCGCCCGGGCTCACATAAAACGGACTGTGCTCCGGCGGAAAATACCCCGACCCCGGCCCCGATGTCGCATTCAGATTCACAAACGCCGGAAACGCCCGCCCCGCGTTCTGCTTGGCGAATTCCATCGACACCACCGAACCGATATGCGGCGCAATGCGCGAACTCGACAGCGTCGGGTTGCGCCCAATCTGGATCCAGTTACGAGCCAGATTGTGCACCAGCGCCCACGCCTTGATGGATCGCACCAATGCAATATCGCCCATGTTCTCCGCCAGCCGCGGCATCGCCCCTTGCGGCCAGCGCACGCTCCCGTACGTCGTCGGATTGAAGTTCGACGGAACCCACGCGCCATCCTTGAAATCGAAGGTGTCGATCTGGCTCGGCCCGCCGTTCATCACGATGAAGATCACTTGCTTGGCGGTGTTCTTCAGCGACGGAGCCGCTTTCGCCACGCCTTCCATCGGCCGCGACGGCAATAGAAAATATCCGCCCACTGCCGCGGCGATGTTCCGGAAGAACATCCTTCGTCCAAGCTCCGGCCGACGCCAGAAAGGAGCGCCGGCAATCCTTGTCCAGTCAAAGCCGAAACGATTTTTCATGGATGGCGTCTCCTCTTAGTAACTAAACAGGAACTCGGGTTTGTTGATCAAAGCCCAGGCCAGATCCTCAACCGCATTCCCGCGCTCCGTCGCGTTCGATGCCTTGCTCAGATAGTCCACCGCGATCTGCTTCTCTTTCGCCGTCGGCAGCCGCGAAAGAAACATCAGATGCAGTTCATCGGCTGCCTCTTCGTTCGTGCCTGACTTCGCCACCGCCGCCAGCAGCGGAGAAGTCACCAGCTTCACCCGGTAGGCCACAAAGTTGTCGTTCATCAGATTCATCTGCTGCAACAGGCTCATGCTGTTCGACCGCGGTTGCGAATCGCGGTTGCCCCGCAGAAAGAAGTTCAGGAAGGTGGCCGCCGCCCCGTCTACACGCGGCTCGGCCGGTTCCGGCAACTGCATCGCATACTCCAGCATCTTCTCGAATCCCGTCACCCTGTAATACGTGGCCACCCCCGTCGAAGTCACGATGGCGTCATGCACCTCCTCCGCCATCATCCGCCGCGGATAGTGCCGCGCAAACGAGTTCACGTACTCATACTTCCATTCCCCCTGGTACCGCGAGCTCAGTTGATACGCCGTCGATTGCACAATCGTCCGCAGGTACCCGCGCAGATTGAAATCGTACGCCGCCAGAAACTTCGCCAACTGCTCCAGCAGTTCCGGATGCGTCGCCTGCAACGTCCACGGAGCCGGCGGCGGATTCTGCGGATCGAGCCGCGCCGGGTCCATACTGTCCACCGGCTCCACCAGCGCCAGATTGAACATCTCCTTCCATAAACGGTTGGCGAAATTGCGAGCCAGCATCGGATCGTTCCCCATGAACTCGGCAAATGCCTTGCGCCAGTTCCCGTCCCCCGGCGTCAACCCGCCGAAATACTCCGGCGTGATGTTGCGTACATTGTTGATCCCCACACGGTCCGGCCGGTTCCCCCAATTCGTGTTCAAATCGTACGTCCCCGCCGTCCTGTCGGAAACATCGAAGCTCCGGTAATAACGGTCGTTCGTCGCCACGTTCCGCTGCGGCATGTTCAGCCTGCTGAAAAACGCCGCCATGCGCCACGCTTCCATGCGCGTCACCTTCGATCCCCACAGGTTCACCTGTTCCAGGTGCCCGCGCCCGGAATGGCACAGCAGGCAATCCATCTCCCCAAGCCCCAGAAACGTCGAAGCCGTCATCGCCAGCATCGTGTCGTAGGTGTCCTGGATCGGACCCATCGGCGTCTTCGAGGCAATTGGCCAATTCGCCGCCGCCGTCGGCCCGTCGAAATGGTTCCCCGTCCCCACCACCAGATCCTGCGCGATGTTCTTGATCGAATTGTCCGCCGCCACCGAACTCCTGATCCATTCGTAAAACGCGTTGCGCCCCGTCTGCTGCCGGTCGAAATTCGACGGGAAGGAATTGTTTTTCAGCAGATCCCCGAAATACATGGTCCATTTATCGACGAACGCGGGACTCGCCAGCAGCTTCTCGATAACGCGGTCGCGCTTGTCCGGATCCGCCGAAGCCGTAAACGCCCGAACGTCCGCCGGAGTCGGAATCCGCCCCGTCAGGTCCAGCGTCACGCGACGCAGGAATTCTTCGTCGCCCGCCAGCGGGGCCGACTGGATATTGCGTTCCGCCAGCTTGTCGAAAATATAGTCGTCGATAAAGGTGCGCCGCGGCATCTCTCCGGCGGCAACGTTCCGCACTCCGGCCGCCGCCCGCACCCCCACCTTCGAGGCGTGAAACACCTCCCGGTAGGCGCGCATCTGCCGCTGCAAATACTCGTCCGGATCGCGCCGGAACGTGCAGTCCTGCGCCTCCGCGCCCAGACAGGCTATAAAGCAAAGAAGAAATCGGAGCATACGGTTCGGGATTTATCGATTCTAGCACGCCCATTTCTCATGCTTGGCCGCGGTGGAAGCCCCGCCAAAGCCCCCTCCGCGGCCAAGCCCACACGTCCTTATGCCGCCTCTTCTTCCGGCTGCGCCACCCGGTTCCGCGACAAGGGAGCGCGAATCGGAACCACCCGCTTTTTCCGGTTCGATACCGGGCTCAGTTCCATCTCCAGATCCTCGGGATCGAAATCGTCCCCTTCCGGCATCTGCCCTTGCACCATCGACGCCATCGATTCGTTCGCCTTCGCGTGCAAATCGTCGATATGCAGCCGCGTCGCCCCGCCGAAGTATTCATCCAGCGGGAACAAAGCGTACGGCTCCACGCTCCGGAACACGTAACCCAACTTCTGCTCCACCCGGTACACCGCGTGATAGAAATTGCCCCGGTCCATGTTCAGCCGCCGGCAGCAAATGCGCCAGTCGCCGCCTAATAAGAAATAGAACCGGAATACATCGTATTCCTCAGGGCTCAGCGCGCGCTTGCTCAGCAGGCAGAAATCGGCCATGAATTCCTGCTCCTTGCGGCCCCACGTGTAGCGGCGGCCTCGGCTCCCTCCCCGCTCCAGCGTCGGAGCCGAGATGTACATCGATTTCTCCGCGCAATCCTGAAAGCGCGAAAAACAGATGCGGAAAATCGCGCGTAGCACGCATTTGCACGCGGTCACTCCACCCTTGCGGGAGCGGCGGAGGCCTGAGCCGCCGCACGACGTGCAACGGTTATAGGCGAGAGCGATGGTGTCGGAACGGGTCCACTGTTTCATTTTCGGATGCCTTCCTTGGACCGGCTCTTTCGGGCCGGTGTATTTTTGTTGTGCTGTGATTTCATCTTAATTTTTCCTGAGAATTAGTCAATAAGATTTCTACTAATTTTCAGAAATTATTTCGGATGGCCTTCGTTGTGCTTCCTAGGCTCCCTGTTTGCAACACCTTGCAAGCTCGGCCGCAAACCCGCCGGAGCGCCGCGGGCAAAATATTTTTGAGAATAACCGCGACCTATTTCAACTTGAAATATAGAATGCTATTCCATGCCATGCGGGAACGGCTCCTCGCCGAACTCCATACCCTCATCCGCTCCGGTCAGTTCACCGAACGCGGCCTCGCTCGCCACCTCGGCGTCTCACAACCCCACCTCCACAACGTCCTCGCCGGCGTCCGCGCCCTCACCTTCGACCTCGCCGACCACGCCATCGCTACCCTCGATATCCCCTGGGATCTCCTCTACCCCAACCAACCCCACCACCCCAACCCTAAATAAGACCACCCCCGAAGTCCTCACGCCCCTCCGCCGCCGTCCGCACCGGCGTCAAACAGGCATCCGCATCCCCCAGCAACGAAAACCATTCCTCCGCATCTCGCTCCCGCATAATCCCCGCCACGATCCCAATCACCTCGCTCCTCCGCGGATCCTCCGCAAACTGCTCCCCAATCAGATCCTCCCGCCCCAAACCGCGGCACAACGCCGCCCAGAACTTCCCCTCCAGCGCCCCCACCGCCACGTACCGCCCGTCCCTCGCTTCATACACGTTGTAACAGGCATACCGCCCGCACAGCACATCTTCCCCCCGCCGCATCGTCCTACCCGCCTCCGCCGCCGCATATGCAACCGGCAGCAGCAGCGCCGCCCCCTGCGTCATCCCCGCGTCCACAAAGCTCCCCTCCCCGGTGCGCTCGCGGGCCGACAGTGCCGCCAGCAACCCCATCACCGCGTACATCGAGCCCCCCGCCAGATCCGCAATCTGCACCCCGGGAACCACCGGCGCGCCCCCCGCCACCCCAATCAGATCCAGCACTCCCGCCATCGCCAGATAATTAATGTCATGCCCCGCCATGTCGCGGTACCGGCTCCCGTGCCCGTACCCCGTGATAGCCACATACACCAGCCGCGGGTTCCGCGCCCGCAACGTCTCCCACCCTACCCCCAGCCGCTCCATTACACCGGGACGAAACCCCTCCACCACGACATCCGCCGTGTCCACTAACGCCAGGAACTCCTCCCGGTCGGCTTCGCTCTTCAAATCGAGCGCCGCAAACTCCTTGCCCCGGTTCGCCATTTCAAACAGCGCCGGATTCATCGCCCGCATGTAATCCCCCGCACCCCGATCCTCAATCTTGATCACCCGCGCGCCCATCTCCACCAGCCACCGCGTTGCCATCGGCCCCGGCAGAAGACGAGTCAAATCAAGGACGGTAACTCCGGTCAGTGCATTGGCGGCGAACATCGCCTCAGCTTACTCTTGCTCGCCGCTTCAGGGCAATGGAACCGGGCACTCCTCCTTCATCGCATGCGCCCGCGACCCATCGGCCCCCACTCCCTGCAGCAGTTCCTCGAAAGTCTGCAACGGAACCGCATGCCCTCCGGCGCCCGCCGCAGGGATCGAAACGAAACGCTCCGCCGCGCTCCTCGGAAACGGATCGCCCCCCGCCGCCAGCAGCCCCGGCCCCGTCTCCACATGCCCCGCAGGCACGCACAGTTCCGGATGATCGAACGGAGCACGGTCGTACTTCACACGGTCGTCGGTCAGCGACTTGAGAAACGCCACCAGCCCCGCCAGTTGCGTCGCCGATGCATTGAACGGCCGGATATCGTTGTTGTTCGGATTGAAGTCCGCGCCGCGATGATAAAACTCCACCACTTGTTCCAGAGTCGCCTGCCCCCCGTTGTGGAAGTACGGCCCGGTCAGCTCGATATTCCGCAGCCCGCTGCTCTTGAACGTCCCATTGGCCCGCCCCCCATCCTCGTCCACCGGACGCACACCCGTCCGCTGAAACGCATGTACATTGAGCCCGCCCCCATTGCCCCGCGCCGTAAAACTGGCCGCCGTGAACTCCGCCCCGCCATGGCATTCGTTGCAATTGCCCGCCCCCTGAAACAATTGCAGCCCCTGTTGCTCTTCCGCCGACAATGCACTCCGGTCGCCGTCCATGAAACGGTCGAACCGCGAGTCGTTGGACACCAGCGTCGCCTGATACGCCTGCATCGACAAGCCCCAGAACAGCGCAAAGTTGTACTCCACCTGCCGGTATTCCCCATCCACCAGTTCGGTGGATTCCCAATAAGCCGGCTGAAACGCTTCCTGGATCAGCGAAAGATACGATACTCTGTCCTGCAAGCCGCGCCCTTCTCCTTCCGCCAGCGGCCCCAGCACACTATCGTCCGTGGCCACTTTCTGCAGCCCCAGCGGCCGCAGGCTCAACATCTTTCTCCCCAGCTTCGGCCACGTGCGCCCTTCGTACGACATCTCCAGATGGTCCAGCGCCGGACCCACCGCCTGCGAGGCCAGCGACGCGTTCGTCAGCCGCACCTGCTCGCGCGCCAACGCTCCGTCGCGCATCACCGCCACGCCTGGAGTCGCCTCCGGACGCCCTTCCACCGTGAACCCGTCGAAGATCTGATTCGCCCGCCCATCCCAGAAATTCAGCACATTGAACACCGCATTGATCACCGTCGGAGTGTTGCGCACCGTCACCCGCCTCACCTGCAACTCCCCGGCCATGAACTCCGGCTTGTCCAAGCTGTCCTCGCCGATCTCCGCCGCCTGCCCCGCCACAATATCGACGAACTTGCGCCGAAACAGACCCGCCGATCCGATGCGCAGGGACGAATCGCGCAACACCTCCGAGTTGCGGTTCGCCGGATTGGCGAACACGCGCAACGGGAACATCTGCGCCGTCAGCGGAACATTCACCGCAAACGCCCGGTTGGGGTCCACCGCCTGGTTCTGTAACCTGTGATCGGCCCCGGCATGAAAGTGGCACGTCGCGCACGCCGTCCGCCCATCGCTGCCCGTTTGCATATCCCAGAAAAGCGCTTTCCCCAATTGCACCAGCGCTTCCTGATTGCGCACATAGGTGTTCAGTTGCGGCGGCACAGGTGTCGCCACCGCTTTAAGCGACCGCAGTTGCTGCCCTTCGGCCAGCCCTACCGCGAGAAAAATAATCCAGTGTTTGCACAGCATCGGAAAAGCCCTTTCTCCCGATTATCAACCCGCGCTCAGCCGGGCAGGTAGCACCGGTTCCCTCACGTCAATAACTTCTTACAAACTTCCGGCCAAGCCGTATACTGAGAATCGAACATCATGAAATCCATCGTAGCTACTGACCGCGCCCCGAAAGCCATCGGCCCGTATTCGCAAGCCACCCAATACAACGGAGTTGTCTATCTCAGCGGCCAGATCCCTCTCGACCCCGTCACCATGCAGGTCATTGAAGGTGACGTCGCGGCACAGACGGAACGAGTCATGGAGAATCTCAAGGCTGTCCTCGAGGCCGCCGGCTCCTCGTTCGCTCAGGTTCTCAAAACCACCGTCTACCTCAAGGATATGGGCGAGTTCGCCAAGATGAACGAGGTCTACGGGCGCTATTTCCCCGATAACCCGCCTGCCCGCGCCACCGTCGAAGTAGCCCGCCTCCCCCGCGACGTCCGTGTCGAAATCGAGTGTATCGCCATCGCCGGCTAATTCCCGTCCTACCGTGCCGCAACCGGAGTTCCTGTTTATTGCACCTTCGGATGCGGCTTCAGTTGCCGGCACGGAGCAGAATCCCCCACCCAATACATACATAAAAACAATTAATCCCATTCCCGTCTTGCATTTGCGCCCCCATTCCACTACACTACAAAGAAGGGTACACCCGAAACCACCATGCTTCGGCTCAACGAGATCTTCGGCCTCAACACCACGGTAGAGATCTCCGTACTCGTAGGTATTGGAATTATTGGGGTCATCGTAGCCGGCCCCGCGTAGCCTGAAATTCTCCACAAGAATCAAGGCCATCGGCGGGGCGATCAAAAGCGGCCGGTGGCCTTTTTTATTGCCCCCCGCACCCCCGCTTCGCGTTACAAGAACTCGATAGGAAGGTAAATCAAGACCGTATGTCCAACCTGATGAGTGGCGCAAAAATGTTGCTCGAATGTCTGGCTCGTGAAGGAGTCGACATCATTTTCGGTTACCCTGGCGGCGTAACCCTCCCCTTCTACGACGGTCTCTACGACCACCCCATCAAGCACGTACTGGTACGCCATGAAGAGAACGCCTGCTTCGCTGCGGAAGGCTATGCGCGCTCGACGGGGAAAGTCGGCGTCTGCTGCGCCACCTCCGGACCCGGCGCAACAAACCTGGTCACCGGCCTGGTGGACGCGATGATGGATTCGATTCCGATCGTCGCCCTCACCGGACAGGTTTCCACCAAGCTCATCGGCAGCGACGCCTTCCAGGAAGCCGACACGTTCGGCATCACGCGGTCGTGCACCAAGCACAACTTCTTAGTCAAGACCATCGCTGAGCTCCCGCAGGTGATCCACGAAGCTTTTTACATCGCGGCTTCAGGGCGGCCGGGCCCGGTACTGGTGGATGTCCCCAAGGACGTCTTCCAGGCGCAAGGGCACTACACGCCGGTGAATTCCATCCATTTGCCGGGGTATAAGCTGGTGACCGAAGGCCACTCCGGGCAGATCCGCCGGGCCGCCCAGATGATTTGGGAGGCCCAGCGTCCGTTCTTCTACGCGGGCGGTGGCGTCGTGTTGGGCGAATCCTCACAGGAACTGCGGGAACTCGTGGACATTGTCGATGCTCCGGCGGTTTGCACCCTGATGGGTCTGGGAGCAATCCCCAGTTCGCATCCGAACTTCGTGTCGATGCCGGGTATGCACGGGTCCTATGCGGCCAATATGGGCATGACCCACGCCGACCTGCTGGTGGCGCTGGGAGTCCGCTTCGACGACCGCGTCACCGGGCGGCTGGCTGCGTTCGCGCCGCATGCCAAGGTGATTCACGTCGACATCGACCCGGCGGAAATCGGCAAGAACCGCACTCCGGATCTGCCGATTGTCGGCGATGTGAAGAAGGTGTTGCCGAAGTTGAATAAGGCGCTGGAGGAGTTGAAGCCGGAAATGGCTGAGCGCAACGCCGCCAGCCGCCGCGCCTGGAACAACCAGATCAAGACTTGGAAGGAAGAGCACCCGCTGGTTCCGCAGTTCTCCACCACCGAAATCAAGCCGCAGCATCTGATGTCGGAAATCGACCGCCTGTCGGGCGGCGAAGCCATCGTCACCTCCGACGTCGGCCAGCATCAGATGTGGGCCGCGCAATTCGTCCGGTTCAATCACCCGCGCTTGTGGATCAATTCCGGCGGGCTGGGAGCCATGGGATTCGGGCTTCCGGCAGCCATCGGCGCGCAATTCGCCCGCCCCGACAAGCTCGTGTTCTCCATCGTCGGCGACGGCGGCTTCCAGATGTCGATTCCCGAGCTGGGCACGATCGTCAATCACGG
>JAEUQG010000346.1 GCA_016789755.1 Bryobacterales bacterium | reverse complement strand
GAGATGGTGATGCCCGGCGACAACGTGAACCTGGAAGTGGAACTGATCACCCCGGTCGCCATGGAAAAGGGGCTGCGCTTCGCTATTCGCGAGGGCGGCCGTACCGTCGGCGCCGGCACCGTGACGGAAATCCTCGGTTAAACTTCGTCTCCAGAGATGCCTTTTCCGGGCCATCCCTGTTCCAGCGGTCAAAAATCCGCTACAATGGGAAGGCTCGGATGATCTCTGCGAATGTAGGGGCGTAGGTTTAACGGCAGACCAGCGGTCTCCAAAACCGCGAGTGGGGGTTCGAATCCCTCCGCCCCTGCCAAGCTTATTTGCTTCCGGACCCGCACGGAAACTTCGTTCGTAAACAATCTCATATAAAGTTGAGAGAGTGGTTGTGGCTACTATGGAAACCGAAACTAGAGTCGAAAAGGCATCGCTCGGCCAAAACGTGAGTTCTTGGCCCGCGAAGGTCAAGGACTATGTGGATGACCTCAAGGCCGAAATGCGCCGCGTTACTTGGCCTAGCTGGAAACAGGTTCGCGCCACGACCATCGTCGTGATTGCGGCGGTCTTCGGTTTCGCGGCGTACTTCTTTGTGGTCGATATCGCGATCACACGGCTCATCACCAAAATTTTCGATACCTTTACCAAGTAAGGTGGCCCTCATGGCGGACGACCTCGATTTCAATAACGGAGCTTCATCGGAACCCGAAGGTGAGCCGGACCAGTCCGCCCCTGCTGTCGATGATTCCTTGCTCGACGAATCGAAACAGTGGTATATCATCCATTCCTACTCCGGCTTTGAGCAGAAGGTGGCGGACTCCCTCCGCAGCCGCGCCGAGGCCTTCGGTTTCGCCGAAAAAATCGGGCAGATCCTCATCCCCACCGAAGAGGTGGTGGAGCTCCGCAACGGCAAAAAGGTCACCAGCAAGCGCCTCCTCTACCCCGGCTATGTCCTCGTGCAGATGGCCATGGATGACCAGCTCTGGCACGAAATCAAGAACACCCCCCGCGTCACCGGATTCGTCGGTGGCGGCAATACCCCTGTCCCGCTAACCCCGCAAGAAGTGCACTCCATCCTCTACCGCCAGGCCTCTTCGGCCGAGCGCCCCCGCCCCAAGCTCAACTTCGAAAAGGGAGAAACCGTCCGCATCATCGACGGCCCCTTCGCCAACTTCTCCGGAAAAGTCGACGAGGTCAACTCCGAGCGCAACACGCTGCGTGTCCTTGTCACCATCTTCGGCCGAGCCACCCCGGTCGAGCTGGAATTCCTTCAGGTGGAAAAGATCGCTTAACGTTTTTTGTAAGGATTTGTCATGGCTAAAAAAGTTACCGGAATGGTGAAACTTCAGATCCCCGCCGGGAAGGCTACCCCCGCCCCGCCCGTGGGTACTGCGCTCGGACCTCAGGGCGTCAACATCATGGAGTTCTGCAAGGCGTTCAACGCCAAGACATCGGCCAAAGATCAGGAAGGCCTGATCATCCCCGTTGTCATCACCATCTTCTCCGACCGCACCTTCACCTTCATCACGAAGACACCCCCGGTTCCTGTCCTCATCAAGCGCGCGGTGAACCTGGCCAAGGGCTCGGCGGAACCGAACAAGAATAAGGTCGGCAAAATCACCGAGAAGCAGGTCGAGGAAATCGCCAAGCTGAAAATGCCGGACCTCAACTGCTTCGACGTCGCCGCCGCCGTGCGCAGCGTCAAAGGCACCGCCCGTTCGATGGGTGTAGACGTCATCTAAGCTGACCGTTCTACACAATTCATCGCTTTTCATCACATCGTCAGTTTTTTGCCAGGGCCTGGGGGCTTCCCAGGCCCTTCGCATTGAATAGTTTGCAAAACGAACCCAAGACCGCCGCAAACTTTTTGTAAACCCTCCCTCTCTTCGCCGATACGCCTTTCATGTGTCCCCGGCGAACCCGTCTCTTTTTCTCAAAACAAACCCAGCGTTCCACTCCGAAACCCGTTTCGGGACCATCGGCGAACTCCGGCCCTCGCTATCACTTGTATTTTCAATGTGTTCGCCCCGCTTGCCTCTTTGGCAAGCCCCTTGCATTCACTCTCTGTGCATGCCCGCTCTCCGGCGCCGTCCGTGAGCGTTCAACACTCGTTCATCACTCTTGATCACTCCTGGAGGTGTGATACCTATGCCCGTCTTCAAGCCACGCAATCGCCTTGTCAACTTCCGTCTCAGCGAGGAGGAGTTCGAGAAGCTCCGCGCCAGTTGTTCGCTCTATGGGGCACGAAGCCTGTCCGACTTCGCCCGTGCTGCCGTCATGCGGTCCGTGAGCGGCGGCGCCGGCCACTCTGCCCCCGACGTCACGGAAACCACCATTGACCGCAAAGTGACCGATCTCGAAACAAGAATCGGCGAACTCCATCGCTTGGTAGAATCCCTGCGCCACGCCAACCTTGCCCCGGTGGCAGCCCACCAAGGAGAGTAGCCAAACCATGCATCGGCTCAACGTCCTTCTCTTGGTCACAGCGGCATGCCTCGCCGCACAAACCCGCACTTCACCTCCGTTGTTCGAGGTCGGAGGAGCCAATCTCCCCGCCCAAAAGATCGGGCCCAACGACTTGATCGCTGTCTCCGTATACGATGCCCCGGAACTCACTCGTACCGTGCGAGTCAGTACCGATGGGCTCATCCGCCTGCCAATGCTCAAGGAGCGGATCCAGGCATCCGGCCGCATGCCTCCGGAACTGGAAACCACCATCGCCGAATCGCTCATCCGCGAGAACATCCTCATTGCACCGGTGGTGACGGTCACCATGGTGGAGTACCACAGCCGCCCGATCAACGTAATAGGTTCCGTGAAGCGCCCGCTCACCTTCCAGGCCGTCGGCGGTGCGACACTGCTCGATGCCATTACCCGGGCGGAGGGCTTGTCGTCCGATGCGGGCCCGGAGATCCTGGTCAGCCGCACGCAGTCAGGCGAAAACGGCGCGCCTGCCACCATCATTCAGCGCATCCCCGTAAAGGGGCTGATCGATGAGGCTGATCCCGAACTCAATGTGCGTCTTTTCGGGGGGGAAGAGATCCGTGTCCCGGAGGCCGGAAAGATCTTCGTTGTCGGAAACGTCCGCCGGCCTGGCGCCTACCCCGTCGAGGACAGCTCCGGAACCAGCGTTTTGAAGCTGCTGGCCCTGAGCGAAGGGTTGCTGCCCTACACCGCGAAGCAGGCGTTTATCTACCGCAAAGAACACTCCTCAAGTGCTAAGCATGAGATCCCCATCGAGATCTCCCGCATTATCGACCGCAAAAGCCCGGACGTGCCGCTTCAGGCCAATGACATCCTCTACATCCCCGACAACAAGGGAAAGCGCAT
This sequence comes from Bryobacterales bacterium, assembly GCA_016789755.1. Taxonomy (GTDB): domain Bacteria; phylum Acidobacteriota; class Terriglobia; order Bryobacterales; family Bryobacteraceae; genus CADEFT01. The sequence continues at coordinate 29,833 of JAEUQG010000346.1, read as the reverse complement.
GACCATCTCGACCCTCGAGAAACTCGCAGGCTTCGGCTCTGCAACCGCCAGCGGAATGATCATCTGGCGGCGCTAGAACTAGACCAGCACTAGAAAGGGAACCGGAATCAGCTCATGCCCCAAGAGAAATCCGACAAAGAAATCGTCCTCGCCGGCGAAACCTATCGAATCGCCCAACTTGTTCCTCACTCCGCCGGAATGGCGTTCCCGGAAGCGGAGCAGGACGAGGGTGGAGTGCCACTCTCTCACTACGCCTGGGTGCTGAAACGGCACAGGTGGAAGATTCTTCTGTTTGTGGCCGTCTCCGTATTTGCCACTGCCATGATTTCCAACCGCATCACCCCGGTCTATGAATCCACCGCTACCGTCGATATCGACCGCCAGACGCCCACGGGCGTGGTCGGCCAGGAGTCCGTCCGTTCCGGCCTGTTCAACGATTCCGACCAGTTCCTTGCGACTCAGATCAAGTTGGTACAGTCCGATAGCGTGTTGCGCCCGGTGGCCCAGCGCTACCGTCTGACATCCGCCGACCAGGCGCCTGAATCGAATGTGGCTCAGTCCAACGTCTTCCTGAAGAACCTGAAGGTGAACAGACCCACCAGCACCTACCTCCTGTTGATCAGCTACAGATCCACGGACCCACAACTATCCGCGGACATCGCCAACTCTATCGCCCAGTCCTATCTCGAACACACGTATAACATCCGCTTCCGCGCCTCGGCTAGCCTTACCACTTTCATGGAAAAGCAACTCGAGGAGTTGCGCGCCAAGATGGAGCAGTCCTCCGCCGCGCTGATTCAGTTCGAGCGCGAACTGAACATGATCAGCCCGGAAGAGAAAACCAATATCCTTTCCGCCCGCTTACTGCAACTGAATACCGAATACACCAATGCACAATCCGACCGTGTCCGAAAAGAGGCGGCGTTTCAATCTGTGAAGAACGGCGCCCTCGAAGCCGTCCAAGTCTCTGGCCAAGGCGAACCGTTAAGAAAACTCACTGAAAAAGTGAACGAAGCCCAGGAGCGCTTTAGCCAGATCAAGGCCCAATACGGTACGGCACACCCGGAATACCGCAAGGCGGCCGCGCAGTTCGGTGAAATCCAGCGCCAACACGACCGTACCCGGCAAAACATCGTGCAAAGGGTCGAGATCGAATATCAGGAGTCTATGAACCGGGAAGGCATGCTGCAAAAGGCGGTGCAGGAGACCAAGGGTGAGTTCGACCGCCTCAACGCCCGGTCTTTTGAGTATCAGGCCGTAAAGCGTGAAGCCGAGGCGGACAAGAAGCTCTACGAGGAACTAGTTCGCAAGATCAAGGAGGCTGGGATCAACGCCAGCTTCCAGAACTCCTCTATCCGAATTGCCGACCCTGCGCGCCCTCCCGCAAAGCCTGTCTTCCCGAACCTGAAGCTGAATCTAGCTCTGGCCTTCGTCTTCTCCACTTTGCTTGCCTTCGGTGCGGCTGTTCTGTCGGACGCTTTGGACAACACGATCCGCGATCCGGAGCAGGTTGCACGCACTCTGAAAACAGAAGTTATCGGCTCGCTTCCGGTTGTCAAGAATTGGCGAAGTCAATTGGGGCCTGTGGCGCAGCACGGATCCACCAAATCCCTGGTCGCTTTGCACGATGCCAACGACCATGCCAATACCTATGCCGAGGCAATCCGCACTCTGCGCAACTCCATCCTGCTCAGCGACTTTGACCGCCGGTTGCGCTCATTGCTGGTAACCAGCGCTTCGCCTGGCGAAGGCAAGTCCACCATCGCGGCCCACCTTGCCGCCACGCATGCCGAACAGCACCACCGCACCTTGCTGATTGATGGTGATTTACGCCGTCCGAGCGTTCACAAGCGTTTCGGTATTTCTTCCGCCCTAGGCTTGTCCAACGTACTCGTTGGAGAAGTTCCCTGGAAGGAAGCGCTCATCCAACCCGCGGGTCTCCCTGACCTTGATGTACTCCCCGCCGGTCCTCCCTCGCGACGCGCTGCAGACCTGATCGGTCGAGGCCTCATGGAACTGCTGGAGGACGCCGGCTCGCAGTACGATCTCGTAATTCTCGATGCTCCCCCGCTGCTCGGCTTCGCCGAACCTCTGCAGATGGCAACGGCGGTGGATGGTGTTGTTGTCGTCACAAGGGCGGGTGAGACCAATCGCAAAGCAGTAGGGGCGGTCATCGCCACTTTGCAGCGCCTGCGCGCCAATGTGATGGGGCTGGTTCTCAATCAAGTCCATCAAGAAATGAGCGACAGCTACTACTACTACAGCCACTACGGCAAGTACTATCGGGCCAATGGAAAGGGATAGGTCATGCAGGCTAGCTTTGACAGTGTATTTCCATCGGCTTCGGCATCCCCCCTGCGCTGGAACCTCGCATGGATGACCTTCGGGAACATCGCCCAAGCCGCGGCCCAGTGGGGGATTGTCGTCGTACTGGCACGGCTCGGAAGCCCACACGATGTTGGGGCGTATGCCCTGGCGCTTGCGATTGTCAGTCCCGTTTTCCTGTTCTCGAACATGCACCTGCGCACTCTACTAGCAACTGACATAGCCCGGCATACGGAGACTGGGAACTACCTCACCCTCCGGGTTACAGCAAGTGCTACGGCCACTGCCTTCCTCTTCGTCGGAGCTCTTGCGCAAGCGTCTCCTCAGGGACTGGCGCTTGTCGGGCTTACGGTCGTAAAGGCCTTTGAAACCATAAGCGAACTGCTGTACGGGGAAATGCAGCGTTCCGAGCAAATGGACCGGATCGGCAGGTCGATGATTGCCAGATGGGGGGGAAGCCTGGTTGCGACAGCCTTGGTGATGTATTGGAGTCACAGTTTGTTGGGTTGCTTGACGGCCATGGCTGCAATCTCGGCCGCAGTTGCCGCCGTGGATATGCAGGCAGTAAGAGCATCTTGCCGTTGGAGTACGTGGGAAAACGTGGGGAGACTTGCGGCGTCAGCGGCACCCCTTGGGTTGCTGATGCTTATGGTTTCACTCAATGCCTCGATCCCCCGCTATTTCCTGGCGGGATGGGACTCTCCGAGCGCCGTCGGGATCTTTGCCGCGCTGTCATACATATCGATTGCACTGAACACTCTTGTGATCGCCACTGGGCAGGCCGCTGGAACAGCGATGGCAAGAAGCTTCTGGCTCGGTAACAGATCTTCGTTCATGAGGCAAGCCTCAAAGCTGATCGCCCTAGCTTTGACGCTTGGTTTGGGAGGCATCGGCATAGCGCTTTGGTGTGGCAAGAGCATCCTTCTGCTGCTCTACGGTGTTCCCTTCGCCGCCGAGAGCAAGTCGTTCTTGTGGCTGATGCTGGCAGGAGCATTGAGTTATGTTGTATCGGCGCTCGGATATTTGCTTGCCGCGGCGCGCTGCTATTATCCCCAACTCCCGACGCTGGTACTCGCATCAGCTTGCACGGCTGCCTGTTGTTGGGTATGGATCCCAACTCATGGTGTCTCCGGGGCGGCCATGGCACAAAGCGCGGGATACGGTTTGCAGTTAGTGCTCAGTATTGGGCTCCTTGGATACTGCACCGCCAGGAGATTCCGATGACTGCCTCCACCGCTAGAAAAGACGGGCACTGGGATCAGATTGGCTTTCTCCTCTGTTGGCTTCTGGTGTTTCTTATTCCGTGGGGAGATATGCTTTTGCTCCCGGTAAGGGTGCAATTCAGCAGGGCCTTTACCCTGATTGCTGCTGCCGCTTGGATCCCGCTCTTGTGGAAACGCCGCATCTTGCGTCCCCATGAACCTGCCCACTTCTGGATGCTGTTGTTCGTTCTCTGGGTGGGGCTGACTGTGATCCAAACCGCTGAGCCTGAGAGAGGCTTGCGCCGCGTGCTGTCCTTCGGGCAACTACTGCTGGATGCTTGGATCATCCATCAAAGCGTTCGCACGGCGGAGCGCTACCACAAGTTACTGACCGCTTGGGTTCTGGGCTGCTGTGTCTGTCTGGGTGGCGTTCTTTATAACTTCTTGTTGGACGTTCGCCAAGGAGACAGTCGAGTCAGTGCGCCAGGCTTCGACCCGAACGACCTCGCAGTTACTCTCGTTCTCGGTATTCCCGCCGCCTGGCAACTCTCGATGAGAGAACGATCGCGAGGATGGCTGTTTCTTCTGTATATCCCGCTTGCAGTCGCCGGCGCTTTTCTAACCGCCTCCCGTGGAGCCGCCGTGACATTAGCAGTGGTGCTATTGCTTCCGCTTTCGACGCTTTGGAGGAATACGGCAAAGGCGTTCGTCGGGATTGCCGCTCTTGGCGGTTTAATCGTTTACGGAGTCAGCAGTTTTTCTGAGGACGTGGCTTTCCGGCGATTGTCTACGATTGGCGACCAGGTTTCCGCCCGGGACCTGAATGGCAGGATCGACATATGGAGGAAGGGCTACGCAGCGTTTCTGCAACACCCAATCATGGGAGTAGGGGCAGGCGGGTTTGAGAATGCCATCGGCGCAACCCGAGGTACCGGCATGGCAGCTCACAACACAGTGTTGGGTGTCGCTGTGGAGCACGGGATCGTCGGGTTGTTGTTCTTCCTGGGAGTAGTCGTGTCGCTCGCCCGCCGGGCCGGGAAGGGGGACTCCTACGAGCGACGAACGTGGATTATCTTGTTGACGGCTTGGGCCATTGCTGCGATGAGCCTCAGTTGGGAGAACCGGGAGATGACGTGGCTTTTATGGGGGTTGTGCGCTGCCAAACCTCAGCCTGTCCGATTCCGGATGCCACAGATCGTGATTTGGAGGTCTGATGCCACGACTCAAGCAACCGCATAAAGTTTCACTGCTCACCACGGGACTGGCAAGGGGGGGGGCGGAAAAGCAGGTGGTGCTGCTTGCCACAGGATTGCGAAAGCGCGGTTGGACGGTTTCGGTCGAGAGCCTATTGCCGCCCCAAGCCTTCGTCGAGGAGTTGTCTGCCTGCGGGGTGCCGGTGCTTTCCCTCGGCATGCATCGTGGCATTCCAGACCCGCGCGCCATCTGGCGGCTGTCACGCAGATGGCAGTGTTTCCGGCCGGATGTCGTGCACTGCCACATGGTTCATGCCAACCTGCTCGGGCGAATCACCCGGCTAATGGCCCCGCCGAAGGTGCTGATCTCAACTGCCCACAGCATCTGGGAAGGGCCTCGGTGGAGAGACTGGGCTTACCGCCTTACCGAGCCGCTTACTGACCTTACGACTAACGTCAGTCAAATGGCGCTGGCCCGGTATGTTGCGGACGGACTTGTCGGGCGCGACAAAGCGGCGTTTGTTCCCAACGGCGTAGATCTGTCGCGGTTCTTGCCGGACGCGGGCTTACGGAGCGAGAAACGGCATGAACTTGGCTGGGGCGGCCGGTTCGTCTGGCTGGCGGTGGGAAACCTGCGAGTACCGAAGGACTATCCCAACTTGCTCGACGCGTTTGCGCACCATTGCAGGGAATCTCAAGCCACTCATCTTGCCATTGCCGGCAACGGCGACCTGTTGAGCATGCTCAGTCAAAAGTCCCGTGATTTGCGGATTCATGACCGGGTAACGTTTCTCGGCGCTCGCGAGGATGTTGCTGAACTGATGCAAGCCGCTGACTGCTTTGTGATGTCGTCGGAGTGGGAAGGGCTTCCCCTGGCATTGATCGAAGCGGCCGCTTCTGCACTGCCGACAATTGCGACCTCCGTCGGCGGCAACGGAGAGGTGGTGGCTGACGGGGTCACTGGCTTTCTTGTTCCACCGAAAGACTCCGAAGCGCTTTCTGCTGCCATGAGCCGCATGCTTCATCTCACTGATTCACAACGCCAGCAACTTGGGGCGGCGGGACGGAACCGCGCGGAAGCACTTTATGGCATAGAGAACATCCTCAGCCGATGGGAGAACATCTATGTCCAGCTACTACAGGCAAGGGGCTCTCGCCGCGCAAACAGTTGGATCAGATCGTGGGGCTTCACACAAGGAGCGCGGCCATGGCTACGAGACTAAAACGAATGATCGACATCTTGGGGAGTCTGCTGGCGCTGTCTCTGTTCGCCCCAGTGATGATCTTGCTGGCGTTGGCCGTGCGGATGACATCTCGCGGACCTATCTTGTTCCGGCAACAGCGGCTTGGACTTGCGGGAATCCCCTTTTCTATTCTGAAGTTTCGCACAATGCGACATAATGCTGAAGATATCCGTAATTCGGACGGATCCTCTTACAGCGCATCGGATGACCCGCGCGTGACGGCTATAGGCAGGCTCATGCGCAAGTCAAGCATGGACGAACTTCCTCAGTTCTGGAATGTTCTTCGAGGCGAGATGAGTCTCGTTGGACCACGGCCGGATCAAGTGGACCAACTCACATACTACACACCGGAAGACCGCATCAAATTGCGGATGCGCCCTGGTATCACCGGGCTGGCACAGATCAGCGGAAGGAACAGCATTAGCTGGGCTCGCAGACGGCAATTCGATGCAGAATACGTAACCAATTGGTCACTGGGGGAAGATCTTCGCATTCTCCTGATGACGATTCCATACGTCCTGTTGCGAAGGGATATTCATACAGGGAGAGACAATGCTGACCGCAACTCAACAGCAGCCGCCTGAAATCGAACGACTCCTCAGCTTGCTGGAGAAGTGGCCAACTGATCTGTATTCAGCACACGGAGGGCAGTTGACAGCCGAGTCGGTGCGTGAGAGCCGCCTTCGACAGGCACGTTCCGTCATGGAACGGCATGGATCCTGCGCCTCGCTATTGTTCGAAGAGGAAAGCCTGGTTGGCGCCGCGGCGTGGAGCCCCTTGGTTTGGGATTCGGGACACTTCGGCTTCTCTGCGGCTCGCCTCGATCTGTTGCTTGCCGATGGGGCCTATCGGCAGAGTGTGCGGAGGAAACAGCATCTGCTGGATGTTGTGCTCAGGGAATGCGAGCAGCAGGAGATTGTCCACTTGTCGGTGCGAACCCAAGCTGCAGACCTCACTTCGATTCATGCTCTTGAGCATCGAGGATTCGAGTTGATCGATGGGATCCAGACGTTCACACTCTGCCTCGATCAGCCACCCAGCGTTGTGGCCAACGTTCCGGAAGGAACTTGTATTGGCAGGTATGAGCCATGGCAGTTGGGAGGAATCCTCGAAATCGCCAAATCGGCATACCGTTTCGACCGGTTTCATTCCGATGCGGCACTGCCGCCGGGTTCGGCTGATAGGCTGCATGAGGACTGGGTCCGAAATTCTTGCGCCGGCCAGGCCGCAGATCTCGTCATGGTTGCTTGCAAACAAGATCAAGTCTTGGGTTTTGTGACAGTTAAGTTCGATTCTTCGGTGCGTTGCCGGGATGGTGGGAGACTGGCAACAATCGTGCTAGTAGCTACTGCGGAGTCTGGCCGCGGACAGGGCATAGCAAAAGCTACAACATCGGCGGTCCTTTCCTGGTTGCGCGAAAAAAACACGGCAGCCGTACAAGTGGGTACACAATTGTCGAATGTCGCAGCTGGCCGCCTCTACGAAAGCTGCGGATTCCGCCTTGGTGCGACTACGCTCACTTTCCGAAAAATTGTCAGGGAGTGTCATCAGAATGAATATTAGGATTCTGCACATCGTTGGGGATTCTAAATTTGGAGGCGCATCGTTCGGCATCATCCGGCTCGCGCGGCACTGGAAATCCCTGAATTGGGATGTGCAGATCCTTTCCACAGACGGCGAATTGCAGCGCTTGGCGAATTCGGAAGGCGTCGGTGTACTCCCGCTCGATGTGATCTGGAGAGAGACCCGGCCCATCAAAGATCTGCTGGGCTTGTGGAGGCTGTATGGGTATTTGAAGCGATCCCGCTACACATTGGTTCATACGCATACGACGAAAGCTGGATTTGTTGGCAGAATCGCCGCCAAAATGGCGCGAGTGCCAATTGTCGTTCACACGGCTCATGGGTTTGCTTTCCATGAAACCTCCCCTTGGTGGAAGAAGTCAGCCTGTACTGTTCTCGACCGCCTTGCTTCCTTTGGCTGCAAACGCGTGATTGCGGTCAGCCATTTCCATCAGGAGTGGGGGCGCAAGCTGGGTATCGCCGCCAAAGAAAAAATCATTGCGATTTCGAATGGCATACCCGATCCTTTCAAGCCCGATGTGAAACGGATAGCAGAGATCCGTGGAACTTGGGGGATAAAGCCAGGGGACTTGGCGGTCCTAACTCCTGGGAGGCTTGCGCCGGAGAAGGGCTTGGAGGACCTGATTGATGCGATCACACATGTCGAGCCGGAAGTCCGTGCGAGGCTTCGCGTACTCATCGCAGGCGATGGAGTTCTGAGTTCCGACCTCCAAAGGCGGGTGTCCACCTTGAAGCTTGAGAAACACGTGAGTTTCCTCGGGTTTCAAAACAATATCCCGGAGTTGCTATGTGCAGCGGATCTAGTTGTGTTGCCAACGTGGCGTGAGGGATTGTCCATAGCCCTACTCGAAGCGATGGCGCAGGGGTGTCCCATCCTGACGACGAGAATCGGCTCCAATCTGGAAGTTACCCGGAATGGTGCGGGTGCGCACCTTGTGTCCGCGGGTTGCCCTGAGCAGTTAGGGCGGGCAATTGCCACCCTTGCCGGACTGCCGGAGACTCGCCGCGCTCTTGGGCAAAGAGCAAGAGAAATCTACCTGGAAAACTACACGCTCGACCGCATGCTGAGCCAGTACCACACGCTGTACGAGCAGCTATTTGAGGAGTTAGAAGATGCGCACACAGTTCCTACCATACTGTCTTCCTCTCATCGGTGAAGAGGAGATCAACGAAGTCATCGACAGCATGCGCTCGGGTTGGGTGACAACAGGCCCCAAAGTGAAGAGATTCGAGGAGGATTTTGCGGCTTACACCGGAGCGCGTCACGCTATTGCGGTAAACTCCTGTACCGCGGCTCTTCATCTGGCCTTGGCTGCAAGTGGCGTCGGACCGGGTGATGAAGTAATCGTTCCCACACTGACGTTCTGCGCGACAGCGAATGTCGTCGTGCACTTAGGTGCTCGGCCGGTATTGGTCGATGTTGATGAAAACGGGCTTCTCGACGTGGATCGCGCGGAAAGGGCGATTACCAAATCCACAAAGGCCATCGTCCCTGTGCACTTTGCAGGCCAATCGTGCGAGCTTTCTTCGCTGCAAGGGGTGGCTCAGAGACGTGGCGTGACGATCATCGAAGATGCCGCGCACGCGATTGGGGCTACCTACGCGGGCCGACGCATCGGAACGCACGGACTTGCAACAGCTTTCAGCTTCTACGCGACGAAAAACATGACCACCGGCGAAGGTGGCATGATCACGACGTCCGACGAGAAGATGGCGGCTTTGATGAGGCGGCTTGCCCTTCATGGAATGAGCAAGGATGCATGGAAGCGATATTCGGAAACCGGTTCGTGGTACTACGAAGTGCTGGAGCCCGGCTACAAGGACAACATGACCGACATGCAGGCCGCAATGGGTTTGCATCAGTTGAGAAAGCTGGAAGGATTTGTCGGAAGACGGCGGGAGATTGCAGCACAATACGATAGAGCCTTTCGAGCGCTCGAAGAACTGGACTTGCCCAGAGAACTCCGAGGCCGGAAGCATGTTTACCACCTCTATCCGGTCCGTCTGAGGACTCACAGTCGCAGCGAGTTCATTGAGCGGATGCGGGAAATGGGCATCGGTACAAGTGTGCATTTTATTCCGCTTCACAGACACCCCTATTACCGGGACGCCTTTGGCTACAAACCTGAACAATTTCCTGTTGCGGAGGAGTTGTACAGGGGGTTTGTTTCCCTGCCTCTGTATCCCCGGATGACAGATCAGGACGTCGAGGACGTGGTGGATGCAGTTCGATGGGCACTCGCGCACGGAACCGCGTATCCGCAAGCATCTGCAAACGAAATGTATCGGGACAAGGAGGCCGTAAGATGAGAATGAACCGTAGAGACTTCTGGTACGAAGCACTTCCTCGCATACTGGCGGATTTCGCCCTGGTACACTTGGCGGCGCTCGCTTCGCTTACCGCCGTAGTCATTCTGGGGCCAAGCGACAGGTCGGCGGAAATGATCAGTGAGCTGAGGCGTTTCTATGTCGCTTCGTTCCTGCCATTGTCTCCGCTATTCCCCGTAGTCTTTCACCTCCATGGTTTCTATACAAGGTCGAGGGCGTACGCGACTCGCTACAAGTGGGCGGTAGTTGCCCAAGGCGCAACGACAGCCTCGCTAGTGTTTCTCTTCTCGGCGTTCGTTATGACCCGCGCGGACGCCTTCCCACGAAGCGCGGCGATGACGTTTCTTCTGTTGGTGAACATTCTCGCGATCGGTGCAAGATTAGCCAAGCATTGGCTCAGCACCTTGGCGGCGAACCCAGGACCGGGAGCCACTGTTCAACCCACAGCCTCTGCCTGCGATTCGGCTGATCCAGTGCTGGTCGTAGGCGGCGCAGGTTACATAGGCTCCATCCTCTGCCGGAAGCTTCTAGCGCAAGGGCGTCGGGTCCGGTTGCTGGACAGTTTCGTATACGGAGACCAGGCTGTTCGGGATTTGTTCGGACACGAGCGATTCGAACTCTGCATTGGAGATTGCAGGAACATTCAGAATGTTGTGGCAGCGATGAAAGGTGTGAAGTCTGTCATTCACCTTGCCGCGATTGTTGGAGATCCGGCTTGCGAGCAGGATCGCGGGTCGGCACTTGAGATCAACTATGCGGCCACTCGCATGATGATGGAGGTTGCGAAAGGTTACGGAGTGCAACGATTCCTTTTTGCGTCCTCCTGCAGCGTATACGGTGAAACGGAGGAACTCGTGGACGAACGTTCCGCCGCCAATCCAATTTCGCTTTATGCACAGACCAAGCTCGACAGTGAGCAGGCACTACTGAGGGGAAGAAACGGCGGGTTTCATCCGACGGTGCTACGGCTGGCGACGGTTTTTGGGAACTCTTTCCGGCCCCGATTTGACCTTGTAGTGAACCTGCTGACCGCCAAGGCGATGCGCGATGGAGTAATCACGATCTACAACGGTGAGCAATGGCGGCCATTCCTTCATGTTGACGATGTTGCTGAGGGGTTTCTACGAGTCCTTGATGCTCCTCTGGAACTGGTCAGCGGCCAAATCTACAACCTCGGAGACAGCCGTTTGAACTACACACTTGCCCAGGTGGCGGAGTCGATTCAAGCACTCGTTCCGGGCACACGTGTAGAAAACGTTGAGAATCCTGACCGCCGCAACTACCGGGTCAGCTTCGAGAAGGTGAACGGAGAGTTGGGGTTTTCCTGCCGCACCACACTAGAGGGAGGCATCCGTGACCTGCAGGAGGCTCTCAAGAGTCAACGGATCACCGATTACACCGATTCCCACTACCACAACCAGAGATTTTTGAAGGCAGCCGGCAGACTCTCATCGAAGGAAGAAATGGACTCACAGGTCATGGCCGCTTTCGCTGCCACTCTGGAGAACTATCAACATGCCCCAGCGGAACTGGCCGGAGCACGCAAATAGCCAGGAGGCGGTGTGGCCACTGCTGCTGAGCGGCGCACTGGCCACGCTGCTGATTTGGAGACCGACGGATTGGGAACTGCTGGTTGTAGAGGCTGGCGTGCTTGCGTCGTGTGCCGTTCTCTTACTTAAGAGTCCGGAACAGCAGGGAGCGCGTTCTCGCGCAGTGAGGCATGCGCTGATTGCCTTTGCCGCACTTCCCTGCTTGGGTGTGCTGCAGAGTTGCTTTTCGATCAGTGCAATGCACCATCCTACGGTGCGATCATCGTTGACTTGGCTGGCAGCGGCATGCGTTCTCCGGAGTGCGTACATGATGTGCCGCGACAGCGGGATTCGGAAAAGGGCCCTTTCAGCGGTTGCGGCTTTCGGGTCGGCTCTTTGCCTTGTTTCGATTCTGCAGTTTTTCACCTCCCAAGGGCGGATTTTCTGGCTCTGGGCTTCGGCTGAGCCGCAAGTGTTTGGGCCATTCCACAGCCGGAACAACTATGCCAGCTTTGCCTTGTTGATGTTTCCTTTGCTCGTCTGGCAGGGGATCAACAGGAACGTCAATTGGTACTACCTTACTGCAGGGGCATTCGTCGGGGCATCCATCGTTTCTTCGGGGTCGCGGGCAGGCGCCGCCCTTTTCGCGTTAGAGGTGGTAGCCCTGTGTTTCCTGATGCGAAAGACCCGGTGCGGCACACGTGTGATGGCGCCATTCGCGGTGCTGCTCGGAGTCATCATTGTAGCCGCCGGATGGAGTCAGCTTTCCACCAAACTTCTCGATCATGATCCTTTCCGTTACCGGCGCGAGATGCTTGTATCGACCTTGGAGATGTGGAGGCAGAAGCCTGTATTGGGGTTCGGCTTGGGGACCTTCACCGCGGTGTACCCCTCCTATGCGCAGTTCGATAGTGGGCACTATGTGAATCATGCCCACAATGATTGGGCCGAAATGGCTGCGGAGGGCGGGTTGGCCGGGACATTGTTTCTGGCTGTGTTCGCAGGCGTCACAGGGGTGGCTGCGCTTCGAAATCTATGGGGCCTAGGGGTTCCGGCTGTATTCCTGCATGGTTTAGTCGACTTTCCCCTTCAGCGTCCAGGAGTGCTGTTCTGGTTGTTGATTCTGAGCGGTGCGCTGCTTGCGGAGAACAACGTGGCCTTTGTAAAGAGACGTTCGTGGTGGAAGGTGACTGGTGAAGACATTCAGTAGCCTCGCGTCTGCGCGCTACACTTCACGGTTAGTTGCCGCTCAGATTGCCGTTTGTCCGGCTCTAAGGGACCATAGCTTCCGCCGCCTCCGAATGCCGCATCTCGAATTGGCAGACCGCCAGCACGTGAACCACTCGCGCCTGCAACGATGTTGGCCTGTCGGGCCTGGGTCGCGATGTCCTCCAGCCGGATACCTCTTGACACACTAGTAGCCATGGTGTTCGCGAGTTCGTTTTGACAATTCCCCATGTTGGCCATGGCTCGATTCACCATCTCTCTATAGGTTGTTGATTGGAGACGAACATCGTACATCATCCGATCATATGTCCTCAGTCACCAGGCCTTCTGCTTCAGTGTTCTTCCGGAGTGCGATGCGCGGTATGCGGTGGAGAAGCGGATTCGAGAGGCGCAGTTGCCACGGGTGAAGACCCTGGAGGGGTTCGACTTTGCGCAGGCCCCGCAGATACCGGCGGCACGGATTCGTGAGTTGGCCGAGGGCGGCTACATCGAGCAAAGCGAGCCGGTGGTGCTGATTGGAGAATGTGGGACCGGCAAGTCGCATCTGGCGACGGGATTGTGTCTGGCTGCATGCCGGCAGAAGCGCCGGGGGTGGTTCACGACGGCAGCGGCTCTTGTGAATGAGTTGGTGGAGGCCAAGCAGAGCGGGCAGGTGCGGCGCGTGATGACTCGCTGGCGGAAGTACGACGCGATCGTGCTCGATGAGGTGGGCTACGTGCCGCTGCCGGTGTAGGGGCGGAGTTTCTGTTTCAGGCGATTTCGGAACGGGCCGAACGGCTGTGCAACGCGCTGCTGGACCGCATTACCGACAGGGCGCATATCATCGAAACCGGCACGGAATCCTTCCGGTTCCGTCCGACGATGGAAGGGAGGAAAAACGTTTATTTAGGTAGGCGCCAGGTCGCGCAGATTTTTGCAGCCCCGCCGTCCGTGTCGCTTCAACGGCGCCGCCCTTCGGGCATCGCCAAGCTCCACTCCCGCCGTGACGGCAACAATCGACAGTGCTGGATGGAGAAGAATGTAGAGACCCCCAGGGTGGGGCCAAATCAGGCCATCAAATGGGGCCAATCCGGGCCGGCGAAATCATTTGTTGGTGGGTCGGGTAAGAACGACCATGCAGATGCCTTGGAAGGGTTACCCACCTGCCTGGATTGCGGCGCACGCCGCCGTTCGATGAGGGGGTGCAGCAAACGTGCGACATCGCAGCGCGCCTGTGCCCTACTCTAGCGAAGCCCTTGGCTGGTTAGCTCTCCGGAAACAATTCCAGTAACTCGGCATGCAGCCGGCGGAATTCCTTCATCAGCAGTGGGCTAGGGGCGGTAAGCCCTGCCACTACCTGCTCCGCCCAGACAACGTACTCCCGCCGCCGACGCACGTCCCAACTTTCAGGCGGGCTCACCAGCATAGCCCTCAGATTTGAGATCTTGTCGGCGAGTTTGATCACCTGAGCGCGCACCGTCTTATGCGGAGCGTGTTCTACTTGCAGACGCTTGCGCTCCTGCTTTGGCAGCGACTTGTCATCGGTTACCTCCATGACCAGACTGGCGACATCCTCGTTGAATTCGGTCACCAGATCCGCTCTTGTCACTCCGGCGTCTTCGACGACATCATGCAGGAGTGCTGCAATCACAAGGTTAGGGTCGGGTTCCTCGAGTGCATCCGACACCAGTCTTGCAACCTCCAACAAGTGATTTACATAGGGTTCGGCAGTCGCACCTTTTCTTCGTTGTTGCGCATGCTTTGCCGCTGCGTACTGCGCGGCGTGCAGAATACGCTGTAGCGATTCCAATTGCGAAGCTGTGGGGAATAGGGTTGGCGCCATCAAGTCTCCTGCATCAAGGCTGGAATTCCAAATTTTGCCACAAGAAAACCAAACAGGAGAAATGCGGCTCCAATCGCGGGGAGCCAGCAGGACTCCCCTCCGATGCCTGGCTCGATCACCGCGAGACTAGGGTTGCCCGGCATGTAGCGCACGGTCAGTTTAACTCCCTTCGGGTAGCGCCCGGAGATCGCTGCCGCCCACTCGGCACTGGCGCCCGCGATTTGGCCGATGCGCCGCAAGTTCGAATAGTGCGTCTGACCGTCGACAGAGTAGCGGAAGACCAGATTTGTAGCATAGGACATGGATGCAGGGCCGCGCCTAACGGTGGAGTCGCGATGGCTGGATGTCCGATCCTCCCGGGCATAGACAATCTCTGCGGGCGTCTCTGGCCAGTTGGCGCTTGCATGAGCGCGCCACATACGGTCGAGGCCTACCCAGAGCATCGCCGCTCCGGCCGCGCCGAACGATGCCGCAAACAAATACAATGCGTGTTTCCACATCGACCGTCTGGCAATGCCGGCCGCAGCGACCAAGAGCGCGCCGCCGGGTATTCCGAAGACAAGTCCGGCGATGGGCAGCAGCAGTGCTTCGGCGTGAAAGCCCGGTTCGAGGCACGAAACCGCAGGATTGGAATCGTTGTAGTGCACCCATACCCGGCTGTCACTGGCGTATCGCAGGGCGCGTAACTGAGCGTCCGAGGAGTCACTGGAGCCCACGGTCTGGCCAAAATGCAAGGTGCCGGTAGTGTGTTCCGTTCCATTCACCCGATAGGCGACAACGATCCGCGCTGCTGTCGTATCCCCGTGTGTCGAGACACTCGACGAACGAACCACGCCTTCGGTCACCGGCCAGCGCGAGCTTGCCACCGCGAGCCAGGCATTTTTGGCTCCGAGCCAAACCAAGGGCAACCCGACCAGGGACAGGATCACACCGGCGAAGCCGAAGATCATGCGTTCGGGGCCGCCCCTCATGCTGCTTCTCACGCCAGCGCCACGCCACAGGCAGAAGCGGTCTTGCGGATGTGATCTGCGCCTTCCCGGTAGTCCGCCGCGGTTTTCAAATGTTCGAGCATGAGGGGAGCATCCACCGGAATCGCCGCGAGGTTTCGAAGATACGCTGTGTAGTCGAGATCTCCGCGGCCAGGGATTACTTCCACAAAATGAACATTCATTTCCGGCACCCAGGCCAAGTCTTTCGCATGACAGGAGGACACCCACCGGCCGAGCTTACGGAAAGTGTCCGCAATCAGTTCCGCGTTGCGATACATGCGTTCGGGCGAATTGATGATGTTGCAGACATCCACATGAGCGGAAAACTGCTTCCGGTCGACAGCCTTGATCAGTTTCAAGTACGAGTCCGCCGAATTCGGAATGGACCATCCCATCATTTCCACGCTGAAGGTGGTCCGCGCCGGCTTCACCGCGTCGAGGACCTTTCTGACGTTCTCGACAGTAGCGTCGAAGAATGCGGGCGACAGGTTCAGCTTATGCGGGCCGTACCAAACGGTGGGGTGATAGGAGCCGGCGATGTCGACGCAGCACCGGGCTCCGACGGCCTCGGCCAAGGCCAGGCGCGCGGTCACATATTCCAGGTTCTGCTTGCGCTGGACGGGATCCGGATCGAGCATGTTCTTCCATGCTCCGACTTCTGCGATCGTCACGTTTTCAGCGGCGAAGGCCTCCTGGATTGCTTTTGTACGAGCTTCATCCTTGAGGTCGGCCGGAGGACAATAGGCGGCAGTGTACCCCAAACGGCGATGCTCGCGCGCCAACTCTCTGGGGTCGTCGGATTTCAGGAACACCGGTCCACCCAGGCGTACTTTGCGTTGTGCCGCCAGCGATGCGGCGGCGCCGGTACAGAGCAGACTTCTTCGCGTCATGATTTGAGCGTACACAATAGCGCGCCTGGCGCGTCCTGAAAGACGCGCATACTTCCAGCGGGCGCCCGTTCGGAACTTTCGTGGTTGTGAGTGCTTGTTCCGGACAGGAAGCGCAGGCCGTGAGTTCAAACAATGGACGGACTTGCGGCATAGGTTGCAGCGTTGGCGACCTTGAAGCCTTGTGGCGGACAACGGCAAGCGCGGTTGGAATGGGAACATGGAAACGGACGGGCGTGTGAGCCAGTCCGGCGCGCGATATGATCTACCAATGTTGCACATCGCCTTCCGCATCGCGGCCGCTCTTCGGGGCTTGCCGGTATTGGGCCTGTGTATGTTCGGCAGCGCATCGACGGCGCTCTGCTACCAGGAGCCAGAAGGTCTGTTCGAGAAGTTCCACTCGCGCATGAAGACCGAACGCTCCGCGCTCTCTCAGTTCGTATGTACTCAGACCGTGGAGCGCTTCAGCCGCAACTCCGTCGAGCATCCTTGGAAACCTGTCGATACCATGCAACTGGATGTCGGCGTTGTCGGGGATCAGGAGTTGTATGGCAAAGCAGGGTCGGGCGAATTCTACCGCCGTCCGTTATCGGAGGCCGTTGGGAACGGGGTCGTGAGCACGGGCAAGTTTGCCCTCCTGGCGCGCCAAGTTCTCGATACCACCGCCGCCAAGTACCGCTATAAAGGAGTGGGGGAGCGGGATGGAGCGCGCGCCCACGAGTACGACTTCGACATCGCGCAGGGTGTGAGCAATTACCGGTTGCGTGCCGGCACGCTGGAACTGCCGGTTGCCTATCAAGGCACATTTTGGGTGAAGGAGGATACGCTTGACCTGCTGCGGTTGGAACTGCAGGCTTACGACATCCCGGCGAAGCTCGGCTTGGCCGAAGCGGTGACCAGCTTTTCCTATGCCCGGGTGGCGGCGGGGGATTCGGCACTGTTGCTGCCGGTCTCGGGGAGCGTGACTCTTACCACTGTGCATGGGGTGGAGAGCATGAACCGAATGCGGATCGAATCCTGCAGGCGGTACAGCACCCAATCGGAAGTGCGGTTTGCGGGGGCAACGATGGCGCCGGAGAGCGCGGCGGGCCAGCCTTTCGCGCTGCCCGAGGGAACGCTATTGGAAGCGGCCTTGACGGAGGACCTTCCTTTGGACAAGGTGTCCGCGGGCGCGGCCTTGCGCATGAAACTTGTCAAAGAACTGCGTGACGGGGATTCGATACTGCTTCCGGTGGGTACGATGCTTTTCGGCCGCATTGCCCATATGGAGTCGACAGATGCTCCTTTTCCGGTAGTGGAACTGGGACTTGAGGTGAGTGCTTTTGAGCGCGAGGGGCGGCGGTTTCCAGTGAGGTTGACGATGACTGAAGCGGGACCCGCCTCAGGACTGCTGCGGGAACAGAGGCGCATGGACCCAGTGTTCGACAAGCGGCGCACGGCGCGGATGGAGATTCTGGTTCGCAAAGTTGAAGCTGGGCACGGTTTCATTCATTGGGATGCCCGCAAGGGGAATATTCCTCGGGGAATGAAGATCAAGTGGCGGGTGGAGCAAGAGAACCGGCGGGCGATTCGCGAGGCTATTGCTTTTCGGTGATTTGCCGGAACACACGGAGGAGATTTCCGCCGAGGAACTTTCTGATGCGGGCCTCCGACCATCCGCGCCGCAGCATTGCTTCGGTCAGCATGGGCATATCGCGGATGTCGCGCATGCCCTTGGGGGGAGTAGGGCCGCCATCCCAATCCGAGCCGAGCGCGACATGATCCTCGCCTGCCACGGCGACAGCGCGATCCACCACCTCCAGCCATTCGTAGGGGGAGTATTTGATGTCGTCGGGAATCCCCACGCCGACCATGGGAAACGATGGTGCGACCTTGCGGTCAATTTCGTAGATGGTCATGGCCGCCGCCTTGTGGATGTCGGTGGTGTCCCAGAACGGTTTGCCGGCGTTCGCGGTTCGCCAGTCGAAGGCCTTGCGGTTGTGAAACTCGTTGCCGATGTGAAAGCCGATGACTCCGCCCTTGGCAGCTAATTTCTTCAATAGGGCATCGGACATGGTGCGCGGGATGTTGTTCAGACTGCGCAAGCCATGGTGCGTGGCGACGAGGGGGGCGGTGCTGATTTCGAGCGCCTGCTCAATGGTTTCATCCGAGGCGTGGGAGACATTGATCACCATGCCCAGCCGGTTCATTTCGCGGATGACGGCGCGGCCGCGTTCGTTGAGACCTTTGACCTTCGCGTCGGCGCAACAGGAATCGGCGAAATGGTTGGCCCAATTGTGGGCGCTCAATTGGGCTGAACGCATACCCAAGCGGTGGAGCGTGCGGAGCACCGCGAGATCGCCATCGAGATCGAAGCCGCCTTCGAGATCGAGTACGGCTGCCATCTTGCCCTTCTTGCGGATCCGATCGATGTCGCCGGCGTTGAGGGCCAACTCGATCTTGTCGCGATTTTTCTCCAACTGGGTCAACGCGGCATCGACGAGCCGTATCACCTGTTTCACTTCCTGCCGCTGGGGATAGTAATCCTCGGTGACGAACACGGTGAAGAACATGGCATCGACGCCGCCCTCCCTGGCGCGCGGCAAGTCGAACTGGCCGTCGGCGACGCGTTCGCCGATGTCACCGCCGTGATACAACTGGCGATTGACGACGTGAATATGTCCATCGAATACGAAGGCGTTCTCATGCAACTTCCGCGCCTGTTCGGAAACCTGAGCCGCGAGAGGCGCAGCCAGTGCCAATGCAATCATCCACCGCATGGTTGTTCTCCTGTATCTTGATTCTATGCAAATCTCCCGCAGGAACCTGCTTGCGGTGGCCGGAACGGCTCCCCTTGCGCTCGCCGTGGAGCGCCCAAAGATCGCGGCCATCGTGACGGAGTATCGGAAGTACTCGCACGGGCAGCATATTGTCGACCGCTTTCTGGAAGGCTACGGCTGGAATGGGGCGCATCACCATCCGGCGATGGATCTGGTCTCGCTGTTCGTCGATCAGCGGCCGAAGGGCGATCTCACGGCGGACCGCGCGGCGCGTTTCCCGGCGATGAAGGTCTATCCGACGATTGCGGAAGCGCTCACTCTGGGGGGTGGGAAGCTTGCTGTCGACGGAGTGATGCTGGTGGGGGAACATGGCCGCTATCCGCGCAACGAGAAGCGTCAGACGCAGTATCCGCGCTACGAATTTTTCCAGCAGATTGTGAAAGTGTTCGAGTCGAGCAGCCGGTCCGTGCCCGTGTTCAACGATAAGCATTTGTCGTGGAACTGGCAATGGGCGCGGGAGATGTACGACACGGCGAAACGGCTGAACATTCCCTTCATGGCGGGGTCGAGTCTGCCGGTTACCTGGCGCACGCCGTCGCTTGAGTTTCCGTCGGGGGTTCGCGTGCCGGAAGCGATGTGTGTATGCTACGGCGGCGTGGACAGCTACGATTTTCATGGCCTGGAGACGATTCAGTGCATGGTGGAGCGGCGCAAGGGCGGCGAATCCGGGGTGGAGTGGGTGCAAGCCTGGCGTGGCGACGAATTCTGGAAAGCCCATGAGGCGAAGGTCTGGCCGCACGATCTGTTGGAAGCCTGCCTGTGCCGCAGTCATACGCTGACTCCGGCGCGCGAGGGTTTCAACAACACATACCCGGGACTGGCCGATTTGAAGCGTATTGTGAAGAACCCGGTGGCGTATCGCTACAAGCATGCCGACGGGCTGATGAGCACGATGTTGCTGATGAGCGGGCTGGTGCGCGATTTCAACTTCGCGGCCAGGATCGACGGGCAGCGCGACATTTTCTCCACGCAGATGTATCTGCCGATGCCGGACGGGCGGACGACGCTGGCGAACTTCTTCAGCCCGCTGGTGAACAACGCCGAGAAGATGTATCTGACGGGCAGGCCCACCTATCCGGTGGAACGCACTTTGCTCACCACCGGATTGACCGCGGCCGGGGTGGAGAGTCTGTTTCAGGAGCAGAAGAAGATCGCCACGCCGCACCTCGACATCCGCTATCAGGCAACGAAAGAGTCTACGTTCTGGAGAAGCTAGTCATGAAGCGCATCGCCATTGTCACCACAATTTACCGCTACCTGTCGCATGCCCAGCACATGGGGGATCGCTTCCTGATCGGCTATCCGTACAACGGCAGATGGCACAAGCCCGAGATGAAGGTGGTTTCGTTGTATGTGGATCAAAAGCCCGAAGGAGATCAAAGCGAGGCACGGGCCAAGGAGTTCGGCTTCGGGGTCTATCCGAGCATTGCCGAGACGCTTCGCTGCGGCGGCGACAAACTCGCCGTCGATGCGGTTTTGATTATCGGCGAGCATGGCAATTATCCACGCAACGACAAAGGGCAAGTGCTGTATCCACGCTATGAATTTTTCAAACAATGCGTGGAGGTATTCGAAAAGGACGGGCGGGTAGTGCCCATATACAACGACAAGCACCTATCCTACAGTTTCGAAAAGGCGAAATGGATGGTGGATACGGCACGCCGCATGAAGTTCCCAGTGCTGGCGGGGTCCTCGCTGCCGGTTACGTGGCGTTTGCCGGATCTGGAACTGCCGATCGAGTGCGAGATCGAAGAGGCATTGCAGGTCGGCGTCGGCGGGTCGGATCCGATGGACTACCACGCGCTGGAGGCGATGCAGTGCATGATCGAGCGGCGCAAGGGCGGTGAAACGGGAGTGAGGGCGGTACAGATGGTGGAAGGCAACGCTGTTTGGAAGGCGATGGAGGAAGGGCGTTTTTCGAAGGCGCTGCTGGCCGCCGCCTTGTCGCGCAGCGACACGCCGATGGGACACGCGGTGGAAGACGGACGCACCGAGGATCTGATAGCCACCGGGGAGTTGCGGCGGCTGGTGAAGAGCCCAGCGGCCTATTTCATGGAGCATAATGACGGACTCAAAACCACGCTACTGATGCTGAATGGAGCGCTTCGCGACTTCAATTTCGCGGCCAGAGTGAAGGGGAAGGGGATATTGTCGACCCAATTTTTTCTTTCGCCGACGCCGAATGTGACCTACTCGGCGTGCCTGGTGGGGAAGATCGAAGAGATGTTCGCCACGGGCCGGGCGCCGTATCCGGCCGAGAGGACACTGATCGTAAGCGGGATTCTGGAAAGCTGTCTCACTTCGCGGCTGGAAGGGAGCAAACGCCTGGAAACGCCGCATCTTGCCGTCCGCTACAAAGCGCCGAAGGGCCGGCACTACGCCTAGCGGGATGCGGCGCCGTTGCCCGGCAGCCGCCGAAGAGGCAAGAACCGGTGGTGAGTGCCGGAGCGCGGTGAGCGTTTGGCAGGCGTCACCACCGCAATTGGATACGGGGCGGTTCTGGATGAGTACTAATAGTCCAGCATGGGCGGATGGTTCTATTTCTTCTCCAGCGACCGCACGTTAGCCTATAGGTAACCATCTTCAGCTTCCTGGCTGGGGAGGCACGGGTTCCCAACTGGTGTGGGCTCTAGGGTTTACGCCAGTCCAATGCTTCTTCGGCAGGGAGTGGGGCGTCATGGGGGCCGAAAGGCGTTCATGGCGCCTCATGGTTTTTCAGGGGAAGAAATGGAGAAGCCGGGTGTTAGCAACCGGCTGCGGCGAGCTTCAGTTCACGTTCCAGGCGGCGTGTCGCCCGATCAGAAATGAGGTCGGCAACCTTGGTGAGGAGTTCAGGGACGTCCTGAGGTTCGATGAGCAGGGTGCGCCCGCTGACGGCGCGGCTGTCTTCGAGGTGAGTGGAAATGAGGGCTGTAGCCGGATGATTGTCAACGCGCCGGGCGTGGGCGATCACTCGCAGCCCTGCTTCCGGGGATTCGAGGTGCAAATCGCTGAGCACCAACTCGTATTCGCGGTCATCCAGTTTGGACACGGCCTCTGCCGCGGAGGCGGCTGAGTCAACCCAGTAACCTCCTGCTTCTAAAAGGGTTTGCAGGGTAAGACGGGAGGTGGGGCTGCCACTGACCAGCAGAACTCTGGCAAGCGAAACGGCTGTCGCCCGCATCGGGCGTGCGTAACGGCTGCCCTTCTGATTCTTGGTGAGGAACAGTAGCGGTTTCACAGTAGCTAAGAGCAGTGTAACCCGAAATCGGGCATTTTGAACCCAGAGATTTGCCTTCGCGTAAGGAACGGTACGTGGTTTGCTTATGGGGTAGAACTGTTAGTACTGGGGTGTATTATGCCTTAGCTCCTCTGAGGGTTAAGGGGTTCCGAATACACGATCAAAGATAGTGTTAATGTTGCCAAGCTGACGGTCGAGGGCGAAGGTCCGGTCCAACTGGTCGCGCGTCAGACAGGCACTGATCTCTGGGTCAGCGGAAACGGCGGCGCGGAAATCGCCATCGGTTTCCCAGCAGTGCATGGCGTGGCGCTGGACCAGGCGGTAGGCGTCCTCGCGGAGCATTCCGGCGGCCGCCAGGTCGAGCAGCAACTGGCCGGAGAAGACGAGACCTTTGGTCAGGTCCAGGTTGCGGCGCATGCGATCCGGGAAGACCCGCATGTTATCGATCAGCCAGATTGTCTTTTCCAACAGGTAATCGGTGAGGATGCAGGAGTCGGCCAGGACCACGCGCTCGACGGAAGAATGGGAGATATCGCGTTCGTGCCAAAGGGCGATGTCTTCCATGGCGGGATGGACGTTGGCGCGCACGACGCGGGCGAGTCCGCAGATCTGTTCGCACACGATGGGATTCTTCTTGTGCGGCATGGCGGAGGAACCCTTCTGGCCGGCGGCGAAAGGTTCGCTGGCCTCGCGCACCTCAGTGCGCTGGAGGTGGCGGACTTCGAGCGCGATCTTTTCGAGGGCGGCGGCAATGAGGGCCAGGGCGGAGAGGAACGAAGCATGGCGGTCGCGGGAGATGACCTGGGAGGCGATGGGGGCGGGCAAGAGCCCCAGCTTTTCGCAGATGCGCGATTCGGCGTCGGGGCCGATGTGGGCGAAGACACCGACAGCGCCGCTGATCTTCCCATAACGCATCTGGGCGGCGGCAAGGTCGAGCCGTTCGATGTTACGGCGGATTTCGTCGTAGTAGAGGGCGAGCTTCCAGCCGAAGGTAACCGGCTCAGCTTGAATGCCGTGGGTGCGCCCGATCTGGACGGCGTCCTTGAACTCAAAGGCGCGCCGTTTGAGCGATGCGGCGAGTTTCTCCAACTGATCGCGGATGAGGGCGGCCGATTGCTTCACCTGCAGGGCCTGAGCCGTATCGACGACATCGTTCGAGGTCATGCCATAGTGAAACCAGCGGGAATCGTCTCCGTGTCCGGCGGCTTTCATGGACTCGGCTACGGCGGTGGTAAAGGCGATGACGTCGTGGCGGGTTTCGCGTTCGATTTCGGCAATGCGGGAGGCAGTGCAGCCGGCATGGGCGCGCAGCAGGCGGGCGGCCTCGGCGGGGACGACGCCCATCTCGGCCAGTGCCTCGCTGGCGGCGAGTTCCACTTCCAGCCATTGCTTGTATTTGTTGTCTTCGCTCCAGATGGCGCCCATTTGGGCGCGGGTATAGCGGGGAATCATGGGTTTACAGGATCAGGGTATCAGGAATCGCGGGTGAGGCGTTTTAGTAGACGAAGGCTTCGCTTTGCTTGCCGGGGTCGAGCACGACGAGATTTGCCGCGTGGCGGCGTCCCTCGATGGCCTGGGCGGCGGTGAGGCGGACAATCTCCGGGTGGTTGTTGTGCTCGGACAAGTGGCCGAGCATAAGAGTTGCGACCGAGGAGTCCAGGTGTTCCTGGATGAACTGGGAGACGACATCGTTGGAGAGGTGGCCGCGGCGGCTCATCACGCGCTGCTTGACGCTCCAGGGGTAAGGGCCGACTTTGAGCATGTCCAGGTCGTGATTGGATTCGAGCAGCAGACAGTGGGTCCCGCGCAGATGGAAATGGATGGAGTCGGGGAGATAGCCCAGGTCGGTAGCGATCCCGATTTTCACGCCCTGTGAGCGGAGGGTGAAGCCGACGGGGTCGACCGCGTCGTGGGGAATGGAGAAACTCTGTACCTCGATGTCGCCAACGGTAAAGGATGTTCCGGCCTGAAACGTCTCCAGGTTCGGCGAGTAGTTATCCCAGGCGATGGACTGTGCGGTGAGGCGGGAAGCGTAGATGGGGATATGGAGTTTTCGCCCGATGGGGAGCAGTCCAGCCACATGGTCGGAATGCTCATGGGTGAGGAGAATGGCGTCCAGCTTTTCGGGATCCTCACCGATGTTGACGATGCGTTGAAAGGTTTCGCGGCGGCTGAGCCCGGCATCGATGAGGATGCGGGTACGGGAGGTGGCCACGTAGACGGAATTGCCGGAACTGCTGCTGGCGAGTGCGCAGACTTTAACGATGGCGAATTCCCTCCTTTCGTGACTCTACTATATAACCACAATTTGTTGGGGGCTTCCAGTGGAAGCTACCGCTCGCTGTGGGTGACTGCCTTGCGGTGGCAGGGTACCTAGAGTTCTTATCGGGAGAGGGGGGAAGGTGAGGAGGCGGCTTCGCGCTTGGATTGTTCGCAGCGCAGGCGCAGGCGCTCGAGCAGCGGTTTGTGGGCGGTGAGGGGGGCGAGGTTACGGCGCTCGCCGGGGTCTGTCTGCAGGTCGAAGAGCTGTTCGAAGGCGGGGTTGGGCGAGGTGTACCGTACATACTTCCAGCGCCTTGTGCGGAGTGCTTCGCAGGAGGGGATGGGAAGGCGCGAGGGCGGTGTGTTGTAGGTGTGCTCGTAGAACCAGTCTTCCCTCCATGCCGCATTGGCGCCGGTGACGACGGGCATGAGATTGCGCCCTTGCATGAGCGGTGGCGCGGCGATGCCGGCCAAGGCGAGCAGGGTCGGCGCGATATCGATGTTCAATGTCATCTGCCGGCGGACGCCGCCGCGCAGGGCAGGCCGCAGCCGCGGATCGCGTACGATCATGGGGACGCGGATGGATTCCTCGTAGGCAATCCACTTTCCGTGGAGTCCGTGTGCGCCGCGCATGGATCCGTTGTCGGAAGTGAAGATGACCACAGTGTTGCTGTCGGCTCCCGTGCGCCGGAGCGCTTCCATTACCTTGCCCACGGCGTCATCCACGCCGGTGACCAGGTGGTAGCAAGTGCGGGCGTCGTCGAGGAAAGCTTCGGCGGCGTTTTGCGGCCAGCGTCCTTCTTTGTTGCCGTTGAGCCCGGTGCGCAGGAACGCGGGGAGGGCCTCGAAGGCCTCTCTGGTGTATGTAGCCGGCGGGGAGATGGCGGCGTTTTTGTACAGGTCGCGGCGGTCGGGATCGAAGAAGTTCCAGGGGCCGTGGGGTTCTTTGAAGTTGAGCGAGAGGCAAAAAGGCTGGTTAGCCGGGGTGGATTCCAGAAACTGGACGGCCTTTTCGGTCATGAGCGGTGTGAGATGGCGAGTTTGGCCGCGTTCGGACTGTTTGAAGTTGATGGACTGGGGAAAGCCGAACCAGAAATCGAACTGTGAGGCGGGCAGGGACAAATGGCGGATGGACTCGTCGGGCCGGCCGATCGCATATTTGCCGAGGAAGGCAGTGCGGTAGCCATTGCGGCGTAAGATGGCGGGGTAGGTTTCGTGGAACTGTGCAGCGCTGAGCGGAGTTTCGAAATCGCGAATGCCATGGCGCAGCATATGTTGGCCGGTGAGCACGGAGGCCCGGCTGCAGCAGCAGATGGCGGTGGTCACGAAGTGGTTGCGAAGCCGCACTCCTTCGGCGGCCAAGCGGTCGATGTGGGGGGTGCGGATCACGGAGTTGCCGTAGCAGCCGAGGTCATCGAACCGCTGGTCGTCGGTTTGTATGAACAGGAGATTCGGACGTGGCGCCTGTGCCGTAAGGGGAGAAGCGAGTGCTGCCGATTGGAGAAACGTCCGCCGGGAAGTGGGCATGAATGGCACACTATCAAAGCGTGTTGCGAGGGGGCAAGGAAGGTTTCAGAATCGCCAGAATCGCCAGAATCGGCTACCGGTTGACGCCGCGCGGGCGCGCACATATACTCGACATGATTCACCGAGGGAAAGAGGGCTATGCAACGTATCCGGGCTATTCTTGTGTTCCTGACTATCGGCGCGGGCTGCGCCGTGGCGCAACAGATCTACGGCACCGTGACCGGGACCGTCACCGATTCGACGGGCGCGGCCATTCCGAATGTGCAGGTGCGGCTCTCGAATGCCGCCACGGGTCTTCAGCGCTCCGCTTCGACGGGCGAGAGCGGAGATTTCCGATTCCTTGTGGTGCAGCCGGGCACGTATAACGTGGACGTGCAACAGCAGGGGTTCAAAGGCTTCCGGCGCGAAGGAATTGTGGTCGAAGCGGACCGTTCGCTGGCTGTGCCCGTAGTGTTGGACGTCGGTTCGCTGACGGAGGTTGTGGAAGTGCAGGGCGGGACACCGTTGCTCGAGCCGAACACGTCTTCGCTAGGCACGGTGATGGATCAGCGGAAAGTGGAAGAGCTTCCGTTGAACGGGCGGAATCCGCTGGGGCTGGCGAATCTGATACCGACGGTACGCGGCATCGGGTACTTTGGCGGGCAGGTATTGTCGAGCTGGCGTCTGGCGGCGGTGAGCATCGGCGGCGGTCCGCCGCTGGCCAATGGATTCCTGGTGGACGGCATTGCGAGCGAGAAGGTGACGGTGGCCGGAACGCAGACGTTTCTCTCGATCGATTCGACGCAGGAGTTCAAAGTGCTGACGAACGCCATGTCGGCGGAGTTTGGGCGTACGGCGGGAGGCATCATCAGCATCGTGAGCAAGGGCGGGACGAATGAATTCCACGGCAACCTGTTCGAGTTTCTGCGCAATGACAATTTGAACGCTAACGATTTTTTCAGCAATCGGGCGGGGCGGAAATTAGGAGCCCTTTCGTACAACCAGTTTGGCGGGACGTTGGGCGGGCCGATCAAGCGCGACCGGTTATTCTTTTTCTTCAATTACGATGGATTCCGGGAGCGGCGGCTGAGCCAGTCGACGGTGACGAGCCCGACGGCGCTGGAGCGGGCGGGGGATTTTTCGCGGACGCTGAACCGGACGGGGGATCTGATTTCGATTTACGATCCGACGACGACGCGTTCGAACGGGAGCGGAGGCTTTGTGCGCACGCCGTTTGCGGGGAATGTGGTTCCTTCGTCGCGCATCGATCCGGTGAGCCGCAACGTGCTGACTTATTATCCACTGCCGAACATGACGGGGCAGCAGTTCACGCAGGCGCAGAACCTGTTTCTGCAGGGGCCGGGGCCGATCGACCGGGACGCGATTACGGGCAAGGTGGACTACAACATCAGTTCCTCGCGGCGGCTGGGCGCGCGTTATACGTGGGACGATCTGGACTGGCAATTCGCGCGGATGTGGAATACGCCGGCCGAGCCCGATGGACGGGCCGTGCTGATTCCGCGCAACAGCATGTCGCTGAACTACACGGACACGATCTCGCCGACGCTGTTGATCGAAGCGAAAGCCGGATTCAACCGGGAGAACGAGCATTTCTTCACGCCGAGCGAAGGCTTCGATATCACCTCGCTGGGGATGCCGGAGGCTTTCAAGCGCATCAGCTATGTGGGCAAGGGCGCGGACACGGGGCGGTTCCCGTACATCAACATTGGAGACGCGGCGCTGATCGGCGCGATCGCTTCGCGAGGCGGGCCATCGAACACGACGCTTGCTTCGGTTGCCGTCACCAAGATCACGAACACCCATACGATCAAGACGGGCTATGAAAACCGCTTCTACGCGGCGAACGATTATGGGCGTGAATACTCGGTTGGGAACTACACGTTCAACCGCAACTTCACGCAGGGGCCGAACCCCTTGCAGGCGACGGCGACGGCGGGCTTCGGCGTGGCCTCCTTCCTGTTGGGGACACCGGCGAGCGCCTATGCGCGTTTGCAGACGGACGGAACAGCGAGCGTGAAGTATCATGCGTTGTTTGTGCAGGACGATTGGAAGGTTTCGCGGCGGCTGACGTTGAATCTGGGGATGCGGTGGGAAGTGGAAGCACCGCCGACGGACCGCTACAACGTTCTGACGAATTTCGATCCCGATGTTGCCTCTCCGCTGCGGGCGCCGGGGCTGACCTTGCGAGGCGGACTCACATTTCCGGGAGTGAACGGGGCGAGCCGCAGCCTGACGAACACAACCTACAACAACTTCGGGCCGCGGTTCGGGTTCGCCTACCAGGCCACATCGAAGACGGTGGTGCGCGGCGGATATGGCATTATGTACATCCCTGTAACGGTCACGTTGCCGCGGACCGGCTACACGCAGGACACGCCGTTCGTGGCGAGCCTGGACGGCGGGTTGACTCCGCAGGACAGGCTGAGCAATCCCTTCCCGAACGGGCTGATTCCTCCGACGGGCAGTTCGCAGGGGGCGCTGACGGGGGTCGGCACTTCGGTGGATGGCCAGCTTCGCAACGTGAGCCGCGGATACACGCAGCAGTGGAACTTCACGATTCAGCATCAGCCGTGGAACAACTGGTTGTTGGAGGCAGGATGGGTGGGCAACCATGGTGTGCGTCTGTTTGCGGGGGCTCGCACGTTGAATTTCCTTTCCGACGCCGATTTTGCCCGCGGCGCCACGCTGGCGCAAACGGTGGCGAATCCGTTTCAGGGCATTATCACGACGGGGCCGTTGAGCGGGCCGACGATCACACGGTCGCAGAGTCTGATGCCGTTCCCGCAGTTCACGGGAGTGAATGGGGGATACTCGTTCCTGAATAACTCGATTTACCACGGGTTGGCGGTGAAGGTGGAGAAGCGTTTTTCGAGCGGTTTTTCGGTTTTGCTGGCCTACACGGCGTCGAAGTTGCTGGACGATGGGGCGAACACGGGACAGATCCGGCCGGGGGCGGCGGTGGTGACGGGGCCGCAGAACTGGAACAATCTGCGGGCTGAGCGCAGCAAGAGCGCGCAGGACGTGCCGCAGCGAATGGTGGTGAGCGCTTTGTGGGCGCTGCCGTTCGGCAAGAATGGCCCGGCGGTGTCGAAGTTTCTCATCGGCGGGTGGCAGTTGAACGCGATCCAGACGCTGGAAAGCGGGACTCCGGTTTCGCTGTCGGCGACGGTGGCAGGCGGGGGCAACCGGCCCGACGTTGTGCCCGGGGCATCGGCAAAGATCGGCAATCCGACCATCGACCGTTGGTTCAATCAATCGGCCTTTTCGCAGCCCCTTGCGTATACGTTCGGCAATGTGGCTCGCACTTTGCCGGACCTATCGAGCGACAATCTCTTCAATCTCGATCTATCGCTATTCAAGAACTTCGCCATCAAGGAGCGGATGTCGGTGCAATTCCGGGCGGAGGCGTTCAATCTGACCAATACGCCGACGTTCGATACGCCGGGGCGGGCGCTCAATTCGGCGACGTTCGGAGTGGTGACGGCCACGGCGTTCAATCCGAAACCGAGGGAGGTACAGTTGGCGCTGCGTTTCATTTTTTGAGCAACCGGCCGGCACAAAGCGCCGGGTCTAGCGGCGGCAGGCGAGTTCCGTGACATGCTGGGGGCCACGCCCCGGGGGGGGGGCGGGCTGCTGAGTACGCTTTTTAGCAACACGCCCGCACAACGCGCCGGGT
>JAEUQG010000495.1 GCA_016789755.1 Bryobacterales bacterium | reverse complement strand
CAATCCCGACTCGAAAGACAAGCCCACCGTCGTCTGGCGCAACCCGACCATCCGCTTCCGCAACGCCGACCGCAGCGAAGGCGCATCGATGCCCTTGCGCGAAGCAGTGGACGATGCCGTGCGCGCCCAACTGGCCTTCGGCACGCATCCCAACGGCGGCCAGCTCGGGCCGAACGACTTCGTCACCGTGGGCGCCTCCACGGTGACTCTCAACCTGAAGCCTCCGCCCAAGTCGGCGGGCATTGAACTGCTGGTGGACGCCGAGATGATTCCCGGCGCGGCGGGCGATGCCGTGCTCCGCACCACCATCTCCGAAAGCGAGGACATGTCGAAAGGCCGTCCCGTGTGGGCGCTGCTCGCCGTGACGGAAAACCAGGGCTTCCAGCGTTGGAAGACCGGCGTGCTGCAGTTCGGCGCCAACCTGCCTCAGATCTCGCATGGCGAGCCGAATCCATCGGACCGCGATCCCATCCCTCCGCCTTTCAACAACAACTACAACCAGCCCGAGCGCGATCACTTCCACGCCAAGCTGAAGTACTTCCGCGACGACCGCTTTCTGGTGGAGAAGATGCTCGACGATGCGACGCGGCTGCGGCTCGATCAAGCCTGGTCCGACCTGCTCATGTCCTTTGAGTTTCACGATGAGTTCCTGCGCTTCGTCGGGCGCAAGTACAAGCTCGATCTGAAGACCCAGGACATTGAGAAGCTGACGGCGGAAGAGATCGCCGCGCTTGCCGAAGAGCCGCGCAAGTATGTGAAGGACCTGCGCGCCAACTACGACTCTTTGCAGGCGATGCAGCGGGCCGCGCGCAATGGGCACGTAGAAGACTGCCTGCGCCTGGCGCGCGAAGCATGGCGGCGTCCGCTCACACAGCCGGAGCAACAGGGGCTGCGCGCCTTCTATGCCAAGGCGCGGCAGGGAATGGAGCTCGATCATGCGGCTGCCGTGCGCGCGTTGCTGACGCGCATTCTGGTGGCCCCGGCGTTCCTCTACCGGCTGGAGAAGCCCGCCGAGAACACTGCCGCGCGTCCGTTGCATGCGCAAGAGGCCGCAAGCCGTCTGAGCTACTTCCTGTGGTCTTCGCTGCCCGATGCCGAATTGCGCAAGGCCGCCGATAGCGGCTCGCTGACAGGCCCGCAACTGGCGGCGCAGGCCAGGCGCATGCTGGCCGACCCGAAGGCGCGGCGGCTGGCCACGGAGTTCTTCGGACAGTGGCTCGGCTTCTACCGCTTCGATCAGTACGGCGGCGTGGACACCAAGCGCTTCCCCGAATTCACCGAGCAAGTGAAGTCCGCCATGTACGATGAGGCCGTCAGCTTCTTCGAACACATCGTGCGCAAAGACCGTCCGGTAAACGAGATTCTCTACGCCGACTACGCTTTCCTCAACAAGGATCTGGCGAAGCATTACGGCATCGCAACGCCGGTGACATCGACGACGCGCACGGAGCTGGTGGAAGGCGCGGGCGCCTTTCATCGCGGCGGGCTGCTGCGGCTGGGAGCGGTGTTGACCGCGACCTCGGCGCCGCTGCGCACGAGTCCGGTGAAGCGCGGCGATTGGCTGCTGCGGCGCATCATGGGCACTCCCGTGCCGCCGCCTCCGGCCGATGCCGGATCCATTCCAGCCGATGAAAAGGCGTTCGGCGGACAGAGCCTGCGCGAGCGGTTAGAGGCCCACAAACGCAATGCCACTTGCGCCGGCTGCCATACGCGCATCGATCCGCTCGGCTTCCCGCTCGAACGCTACGACTCGATCGGACGCTGGCGCGAGAGCTACTCCGACGGCAAGCCGGTGGATGACTCCGCCGAAATGGCCGACCAGCGGAAGATCGACGGTGTCGATGGACTGCTCGGCTACATCCGCGAAAACGAAGCTCAGGTGTTGCGCACGTTCTACGGCAAGTTGATCGGCTACGCGCTGGGACGCACGGTGCTGATCTCCGATCAGACGCTGCTCGACAAGCTGGTGGCGATGGGCGGCAACGCTCCGTTCTCGAAGGTAGTGGCGGAGATCGTGGTGAGCCCGCAGTTCCGCAATCGGAAAGACCAACCTGTATCGCTCGCGAGGAAGAATTGAACATGTTCCAACAGGCCGCACAACAGGAATCGCGCCGCCACTTTTTGCGAGGCGCCGGAGTAGCGCTGGCATTGCCGTGGATGGAATCGCTGGCCTTGAAGGCCGCTCCCGGCGCGGCGAAGCAGGCATCGAACAAGCCTCCGCTGCGCTATGCGCTGGTGTACTTCTCCAACGGCGTCGAGCCCGAGCATTGGTGGGCAAAGGGCAGCGGCAAGGACATGCAGTTGGGACCGGGGCCCGCTCCGCTGGCGCCGCACCGCGAAGACATCGTGTTCCTGCGCGGCCTGTTCAACAAGCAGGCGGTGCTGTCGACCAGCCCGCACCTGGGGCGCATGGCAAACATGCTTTCGGGCGGCACGGTGAGTCTCGACCCGAGCGACATCCGTGTGGCCACGACATTCGACCAGGTGCTGGCGCGTGAGACCGGCGGCAACACGGCGGTGCCGAGCATGGTGCTGGGCATCGAGCCCAACGAACTGCGATTGGAAGACGGGCTGTCGATGATCTACGGCTCCTGCATTTCGTGGGCGTCGCCGTCGAAGCCGGCAACGAAGGAGATCTATCCGGCGCGGGCCTTCGACATGCTGGTGGGCGACGGCAGCGGGCGTCCGCTGGACCGCACGATTCTCGACGCCGTGCGCGCCGACACGAAGAGCCTGCAATCGAACATCGGCGGCGGCGACAAGCGAAAGCTGGACGAGTACCTGGAGTCGATCCGCGACATCGAGAAGCGCATTGAGCGGGCGGCGAAAGACGAGCGGCTGGAGGGATGGAAGCCATCGCTCGCCAAGCCCAACATCACGCGTCCCGGCGAACAGTTGCCGCAGGACGTGCCTTCGCACATGAAGCTGATGCTGGACCTGATGGTGCTGGCGTTCCAGATGGACAAGACGCGGCTGGCGACGTTGATGTTGAACAACGACCTGTCGCAGATGAACTTCGGATTCATCGACGGCGTGCAGGGAGCGCTGCATTTGGATCTGACGCACAACGGCAAGGCGGCGAAGACCGAGGCGATGTACCTGAAGACGAATCAATTCCATGTGCAGCAGTTCGTGTATCTGATGGAGCGGCTGAAGGCGATCGATGAAGGCGGCTCGTCGATCTTCGACAATTCGATTCTGATGCTGGCCTCGAACCTGTTCGACGGCGACGCGCACAGCGCGGACCATATGCCGTTCGTGCTGGCCGGCCGGGCCGGCGGTGCGATGAAGACAGGCCGCGTGCTGGACTACATGGACAAGGGCGACGACAACCGCCGGGCATGCAGTTTGTACCTGTCGATCATGGACCAGATGGGTTTGAAGCTGGACCGGTTTGGGGATACGGACCGGCGGCTGGTGGAGTTGTTCGCGTAGCTCCAGTGCGAGCTATCGAGACGAGACTACGATCGTGATCCGCTTATTCGGACACTGGAGAGGATCGTCCGTACCATAGAACTCCCTCCTGATTTTGGCAAGGGGGTAGTCCGGACCCAGCGGCAACAATTCCCCCGCGGCGTCGCGCTTGCGAGCGCCGAAGAGGATGCACCCGCGCGATTGGCTTGGAAGTTCACCGGGATGAAAGAGGATGTCCGATCGGGCGTTGCCGGAACCATCTCGCACGCCAGAGACTTCGATTAGGAAGTCGCCGCGTCGCGCCGCTGCTCCGCAACTGGAGAGCACGAAATTGTGGTTCGACTGATAGCGCAAGGCGCCCACATAGGTGCCGGTGGGGATCATCACAGCGGGGTTTTCGTAGAACCTGCCGAAGTTCACGTTGTTGACGGCAATGTCGCCGTAAACGCGCTTCACGCTCGTTCCACCCTTATCCGTCACCGTCTCCGTACCCAATCGAATCAATTCCAGCTTGAACTCATTGGGAAGAGATGCGGGGCAGGTCCCCTGCGGCCGTGCCGGGGATACCAGAACACTCACAACGATCACAGCAACCAGAGGCTTCATAGTTCACCACTCTCCCTATTCATCGCTGAAGAAGGCATCTTCAGCGCTTTGGCCCAACACAGACAATGTAATGGACGTCGGTACCCCATTCCTGCGGGAATCCACCTTCGTAACCGCGGGTTTCGCAAGCACGGTGGGTTCCCGCGAGACAGGCGAGGTCTCCGTTCGTGCAGTTTGCCCGTTCAATATCTTTGGTTGGCACAACAAACTCCTTGACTTGTTTGGCCAAATCGGCTTTCAGTTGCTCCAACTTGCTCTGCGACTCCTTATTGTCCGCGATCAGCGAGTTCAGTTGTGAGCGGGCCGCGGCGAGGGCTTCTTCTGCCTGCTTCAACCGTTGCTCGATGTTGGCCGCCCGCTTCCCTGGCATGTCGGGGGTGCAAGCCTTTGGCAGCCGGAGTGTCGCTGAGGGACCATTCGTCGCCACTAGCAGGAGGGTTTCCTTGAAGCATGTAATCGACTCCCCGTCCACGACGCGAGTTTCGGATGGTCTATCGCAGGCGAGCAAGAAGGACTCGGCTGTGCCGACCGTCGTGCGCACGTCCGTCGAGGAAGTCACTGTGCGAAACACCCGGTTTGCTCCGTTTCCAGTCTGCGCCGAGCATTTGTATGCTTCGAAACTTCGCGGCCCGACATGATGGATCACAAGGTTGGAAGGGACGCTCGGATTCCAGTCCAGTTCGAGAGTAAAGTGACTGCCGTCGCCAGCCATGGTCATCCCTGGCCGCATACCCTTCGCATTCAGCTTGAGGCACTCACCCACGATACTGAGCGCGTCGGTGGAAGCAGTGCGGGCATCGTTGCTCTTGATATTTTTCGACCAGTGGTCGCCAAACCTCCCCTCGCACTGTTTCTTCTGCTCCTCTCTGATCTGGCTTTCATTGGCTGAGCCGCCCATCGAAAAGACCTTGTAGGAAGCCTCAATCTGCGCTGCCCGGGCACTGCCATCCTTACGGTATTCCTCAGAACAGAAGTCCGCCTTGGTGATTGCCTGTTGTTCGTCGAGGCTGAAGGACTTGGTTTGGTTGTAGACGATCGTCTTGGCCAGGTCCGTGCAGTACTGCTGCGCGTGTATTAGCGTCGCCATTGGGCTCGATAGAGCAAGACTCAGAACCAGCGGTGAAACAGAAAGGGATTTCCATGGGCGCATGTGTGGCGCTGGGAGAACGTTGGGCATAGTCCAGAGAGCTTATCATGACGAGCGGATTCTCAGGAACTCGCCCGCGCGGCACACGAGTTCCTCAACATGCTGGGGGCCGCCCCGGCCTGTGCGGGCTTGCAAGGAACGACGGATCCAGGGCGCGATGAGGCAGGCCTCTTGAGGCTGGAGGACAAAGCCGGTGGCCGACAATCGCCGGTCTTGCCGGTGGAGTTGTTCGGGCAGCTCAGGGCTTGTGCTCGAATTGAGGCATGCGGGAGGCGGGGAAGAGGGCGAAGTTGCCGTCGACGAAGGTGAGGTAGCGCTTGCCGGCTTCGTTGGCGCGGAAGTGGTTGTTGGGGTAGACGGCGGCCCAGGCGTCGTCGGGGAGGACGTGGAAGGTGACGAGGCATTCGAGGGTGGTGGTATCCCAGAGGCGGATGGTTTGGTCAAGGGAGGCGGAGGCGAGGTGGCGGCCGTCGGGGGAAAACGCCACGGACAGGACCCCATTCTCATGGCCGCGCAGCGCGGCGATGGCTTCGCCTCGGGCCACGTCCCACAGCCGCACGGTGTTGTCAGAGGACCCCGAGGCGAGGCGCTGCCCGTCGGGGGAAAACGCCACGGACCAGACCCCATTCTCATGGCCGCGCAGCGCGGCGATGGCTTCGCATCGGGCCACGTCCCACAGCCGCACGGTGTTGTCAGCGGACCCCGAGGCGAGGCGCTGGCCGTCGGGGGAAAACGCCACTGACATGACCCAATTCTGATGCCCGCGCAGCGCGGCGATGGCTTCGCCTCGGGCCACGTCCCACAGCCGCACGGTGTTGTCATCGGACCCCGAGGCGAGGCGCTGCCCGTCGGGGGAAAACGCCACTGACATGACCCAATTCTGATGCCCGCGCAGCGCGGCGATGGCTTCGCCTCGGGCCACGTCACACAGCCGCACGGTGTTGTCATCGG
>JAEUQG010000492.1 GCA_016789755.1 Bryobacterales bacterium | reverse complement strand
CCGGATTTCTCTCCACGCTCGCCGTCGGCAAAGAGGAGTTCTTCCAGCCCGGTAACGAGAAGTATCGGGATGCCCTGCTCGAAGAAAAGAGACTGCTGCTCCATCTGGCGGAACGCGGATGCACGCTTCGATGCATTATCTCTCCCACTGAAATCGACGTGAGAACACACCGTCTCCCCCACGCGATGCAGCGGCTGCGCAACCTGATCTCATTTTTGAAAAGCAATCACCCGGCCCACCAGAATATCTATTGGGTGATATCTCCGTTTCGCCAACAGAACTCCTACATCATCGGATCCCTCTGTTTCTCCCAGGGCTTCAAATCGGAGGTCGTGCACGGCTATCCCCTCACACTGCGGCAAACGAACGCAGAGGCCATTCGCTCCGCAACGGACTTGCAACAAGTCCTCTTTGAGCGGCTCCGCTCCCATACCCTCGCCGCTTTCCCCAGCCGTCACCGCGACGAACGAAAAGGACTGCGCATGTCCACACTACGCTGTTTGGAGCAAGCGCTCCGCTGGTGTGAGAGCGCGGCGGACGCCAACAAGCCCAAGCCCCGATCAAGGCGCAAGTGAGCGTTCACGGGATCTCCCTACAACGCCGGCCGCAACTTCGCCAACCCCTCCATCGCCGCCCGTGCCACCGCCGCATCCTGATCGTGCACGTACTTCGACAACACATCCACGCTTCGGGGATCCCGCCGCTTCGCCAGCGAATTCATCGCCCCAATCAATAAATTACCTTGCAATTTCGGCAATGCCTCCCGCAATGCATCGTCCGCCGCCCCGCGAGCCATCGGTTCCAGCGCGAACCGTGCGTACACAGCCAGCTTCTCATTGCCCAGCAGAGCCGCCAACGCCGGTACGGCGCCCGCGTCGCCAACCACCGCCAGCCTCTGACACGCCTTGGCCTTCGCGTACACCGAGGCTTGTCCGTC
The DNA here is from genome assembly GCA_016789755.1 of Bryobacterales bacterium. Taxonomy (GTDB): domain Bacteria; phylum Acidobacteriota; class Terriglobia; order Bryobacterales; family Bryobacteraceae; genus CADEFT01. The sequence continues at coordinate 25,323 of JAEUQG010000492.1, read as the reverse complement.
CTTCAGAATCGCCACCAATTTCGCCGGAGCCAGCGCCATAATCTCCGCCGGCGATCCGTACTTCTCATCCACCATCGCTGGCGGGGTCTTGGGAGCAGCAGCTTGCATCGTCGTCTCCTTTACTCATATCCGCCACGGTTCGCGCATCGCGCGCGACCGCATCCGGTTCGCTTCCGAATCTCCGATGAACGTGTCCGTCGCCGGATCGAACGTCAGCTTGCGCCCCAATTGAAATGCGATGTACGCCGCGTGGGCCGTGATGTGAGCCTGCGCCGCCGCCAGCGCATTCGATCGCGCCTGCTTCCGTGTCTTCACACAGTCCAGGAAATCCCGAACGTGCCTCGTCGTCGCCTCTGATGCCTGCTGCTGCGTCACCGCCAGATCCTGCCCCCGCAGCCCATCCGACACTTCGATCTTCCCCGAATCCGCCGTCTCCGCCCAACCTCCATCGCCTTCCACCCGGAAGTGGCAACTGCCGAGCCCCATGAACCCTTTGTCCCGTATCACCAGCTTCATCCCGTTCCCGTAGCGGCAGTGAATCGAATACGGCGTGATGCTCCCCATCCCGCTTGGAACAAACTCCACCGGAGCCGTCTCATCCAATCCGCCTACCCAACTGCACAGGTCGATCGTGTGCGAACCCCATTCCAAAACCCCGCCGCCATGAAAATCGAAGTAGCCCCGCCATCTGCCCCGCACGTAGTCCGAATTGTAAGGACGCCACGGACACGGGCCCAGCCAGCGGTCCCAATCGAGCACTTGCTTCGGCGGCAGAGGCTCCTCCGGCAGCCAGTTGTGCGTCGTCAGCGGAGCCCATCGCTCCCCCGGCCCCGCCTCGGCATGCAGTGTGTGCAGCTTGCCCAACTTGCCTGCTCGCGCCAACTCGTATACCTTGTTGAAATTGATCCCGTTCCGCCGCTGTGTGCCCGCCTGATAAATCCGCCCCAGCCGCTGAAACGTATCTGCCAGGTGGCGGCTCTCGGCAATCGTCATGCTACAGGGCTTCTCGCAATAGACATCCTTGCCCGACTTCGCCGTCATCGTCGCCAATAGCGTGTGCCAGCGGTCTCCCGTGGCAATCAGCACCGCGTCGATATCGCGCCGCGCCCACAACTCCTCCTGGTCCCTGTACATCGCGCAATCGCGGTTTCCGTTCTTCTGGTCCGCCATGCTCTTGATGGTTTCCCGGCGCTCATTGCGCACATCGCAAATCGCCAGCATCTGCACGTCCGATTGCGACAGGAACGACTGCAGCACGCGCGAGCCGCGCCCGCCGATGCCCAGCCCGCCCAGCGTTACGCGATCGCTCGGCGGCGTTGCGCCATTCAACCCCAACGCAGTTCCGGGAACGATCATGGGAGCAGCCACGGACGCTTGCAGCGCCTTGCGCCGCGATACAAGATGCTTCATCTTCCGCCTCTTCCTTCCGTGCCCAAACTATATCGCAACAGCCCGCCGTCACGCGATAGAATCGAAGTCCATCATGCTCAACCGGCGCCAGTTCCTGCAATCTACCGCCGCCGCGGGCCTCGCCAACGCCGCGCCGCGCAAGCCGAACTTCCTCGTCATCCTGGCCGACGACATGGGTTACTCCGACGCCGGTTGTTATGGCGGAGACATTGACACCCCGAACCTCGATCGTCTCGCCGCCAACGGGCTCCGCTTCACGCAGTGCTATTCCACCGCGCGTTGTGGTCCCTCACGAAGCTGTATCCTCACCGGACGCTACGCCCAGCAGACCGCCTCGGACGTGATGACTCCGGGCAACATCCCTGATTGGACCCGCTTCGCTCCGCAGTACCTCCATCCACTCGGCTACCGGTCTTATCATTCCGGCAAATGGCACATGCGTTTCCGGCCGCTTGCAGGCGCTGGCTTCCAGCATTCCTATACGCTAATGGACCAGAACCGCTTCTTCACGCCGCAAAACCATCTGCTCGACGATCAAAAACTACCCGCGGTGAAACCCGGCGACGGCTACTACGCCACGGTCGCCATTGCCGATCATGCGGTGAAGTTCCTCAAGCGTCACGCCGCCGATCACGCCGCCGATCCCTTCTTCTTCTATCTCGCCTTCACCTCGCCGCACTTCCCGCTGCACGCGTTGCGCGAAGATATCGAACACTATCAACGGCGTTTCACCGAAGGCTGGGATGTGGCGCGCCAACGCCGTTACGAAAGAATGCGCAAGATGGGCCTCGTCAATTGCCCGCTCTCCCCGCTCGAAACGGAAATGTGGCCCCCCTGGAACACGCCGGCCGCGGAACTCGCCGCAAAGATCGGTCCCGGAGAGGTGCCGCGCGCGGTGTCATGGGCTTCGCTCACTCCCACGCAGAAGGACTTTCAACGCACCAAAATGGCCATTCATGCGGCCATGATCACCCGCATGGATACCGAGATCGGACGCGTCCTCGATCAATTGCGAGCCATGGGCCAACTCGACAACACAGTAATCGTCTTCGTCTCCGACAACGGCGCCAGCGCCGAGCAGTTGATCCGCGCCGACGGCCACGACCCCGCCGCGGAACCCGGCTCAGCGGCCTCCCACCTATGTCTCGGACCCGGTTGGTCGAGCGCGGCTAACACTCCCTTCCGCCTCCACAAATCATGGGTCCACGAAGGCGGCATTTCTTCGCCGTGTATCGTTCATTGGCCCGCGGGCATTCGAGACAAGGGCAAGTTGCGCCACGATCCCTGTCACCTCGTCGATCTTCTGCCCACCATGATCGATCTCGCCGGCTCCAAGCCCGGCCCAGCCGTGCCGCCGCAATCGCCGCCGCTGGCCGGAATCAGTCTCGCTCCCGCATTTGCCAAACGCGGTTCGCTGCAGCGCGAGTTTCTCTATTTCCATCACCTCGACAACAAGGCCATCCGCGCCGGAGATTGGAAGCTTGTCTCTCCAGGAAAGGGGCCTTGGGAACTGTACGATCTGAGCAAAGACCGTTCCGAACAGCGCAACCTCGCCGCCGCTCATCCGGCCAAAGTAGAGCAACTCGCCAACCTCTGGCAACGCCACGAAGATCAATACATCCGTGTTCGAGAAGCCGCCGCGCCCATGCCGAAGACAAACCGGATGTGAGTCCGTGAGATTGTCCCCGCCCGCAATTAGCGAACCGGCTGCAACGAACCCGCATCGAACGCGACGCTATCTGCCGCAAGCGTCACCGGCATTGTCACATCGATGTTCTTGCAAATTTCCTTGGCGCATGCCTGTGCTTTCAAATGCACCTGCGCCGGCCCCGCCCCTGTCTTCTGCGCCTTCGCCGCAAAATAGGCCTTGCCCTCAAATCCGTAGGTGAACCATCGCAACTCCGGCTTGGAGAAATCCTGCGGATTCGTCTGTAGCCATTTGCCTTCCACCGCTAACCCGCCCGATACCGCAATCGTCGTATCCTTCTCCACACCCAGCGATGGTTTGCCCTTGAGCATTGCCTCATGACGCGCCTTATTGTCCATGGCGAACGTGTGCCAGCCCGGATCCACGGACACCTCCACGATCACATACTCCCCGTTCCACCGCGCCCGGTACGAGACACAACGTTTGTCGTCGTGAAATACTTCGGACGGCGTGGACCATTCCCCGGCGCTCAGCACCGAGGCAAAAACAGCAATGGCAAAAAATGTTTTCATTTGCGGAAACTCATGCGGTAGGTCTGCAACGGCATCTTGATCCGCTGCCCGTCGCGCAATACCTCCAGCGTAACGCTGTCGCCGGCCTTCTTGCGCAGCTTGATGTAGAACTCGGCGGTGTCGGCCACGGGATCCGACTCCGCTCCGTCCACCGCCACAATGACATCGCCCACCTTCAATTCGTGACTCTTCATCATCTGAGCGAACGCATCGACATGCGATACCTCGCTGGCGAAGCCGTCAGCTTTCAATCCCAGTTCCTTCTTGCGCTCCGCCGTCAGCGCCCGCGAATCGAAATACGTTCGCGGATCGATGCTCATCTGACGGAACCGGATATCGGTCTTCCACCACAAATGCGGAAGCCGTACATCCAACTCCACCGGTTTGCCGGCGCGCTCCACGGTCAGTTTCATCGTCTCCGTGGTTCTTGGCAGTTTGTCGTAAAGAAACTGCAGATCGCCGAACGTGTACACCGCATCTCCGTTCAGCGCCGTGATCGAATCGCCTGCCTGTAGACCCGCGGCTTTCACCGCGCCTTGTGCGTCCTTCACCGCCAAGCCCTTCGGCACATCGAAGTGCAATCCGATGATGCGAAAATCCGGAGATTGATACAGGTGCCGCGTCTTATCGAGTGTCCCGTCTTCCTCGCGGTGCACATTGACGAAATCGCCGATCAGGTGGCATTCCACGCACGCCCCGGCCGCGAACGTGCGCTTCACCAGATGCGCGAACTCCTTCGGAAATACAGGCTTGGGACGCTCCTTCCTGGCGATCTTCCCTTCCTGGTACAGCTTGTGCAACTCCAAGCCTTTGCTCAGGGCCAATTCGATACTGTTCAGGCTCAGGAACGTGTCCTGCGAATTCGCATCGCGGCCCCCGTAGCGCATGTAGATATGTTCGTCGGCGTTGAGGATGAAGAAGTAAAGCGTATTGTACCGGTCGTATTCGAACAGTCCGATATCGACATTGTCCATGCGAGGCACCCGCACGCACACGTATTGCGACATCAGTTTGCCGCGCGGTGAGTTTTTCGGTGACAGCACAACCTGTGCGTCAAACATTCGTCCGGCCTGTCAAGCCTCGCATCGGAACTCTAGGAAAATGGGCTTGCCCGTCGTCTTCGCCAGCGTGCGAGCCTCTTCATAGCTCGTCAACCAGTCGATCCCTTCGTCTTGCGCCGCCAATCCGCCGGCCAGGACAGTCGTAGCCAGAACGCAAACCATCGGAAGAAAATGAAGTCGCATGGGTATCTCTTCATTTTCTCAGATTTCAACGAATCCGGAGCGCGTTGCTGGCAGCGTTGCCGTGCCAGAAAATCCGCAGACCGAAGCAATCCACAAATCGCATATCGACATCGGGCGGCTGCGCGATCTCCGCTTGAAACGCTCCCTGGCGCAGCAGCACGCCATCGATCGGCGTGTGGTTGGTACGGTACAAGCGGTTGATTGGAATGCGAAGGGAATACGTCGACCCACCCAACAACGGCGCAATCATCGGTATCAGACGCCCCGGAGCGACTCCGTTCCCACCGGTGAACAGCAGCGGCGCCCGTGTTCCATCGGGCATCAGCAGGAACATTTTTACTCGATCCGCCTCTGCCAACCCCGCCGTCCCCAGCCATAGGAACATCTCCCGCCGCTCCTCGATGTTCTCGAAAGTCAGCGTGAAATAACTGACCTGGGAATCCACCGCAAGAGACATGCGCAGCCCGTTCGCCGTCTGCCCCCATTCAGCGCCATGCGCCATCGCGGCGCAGAAAAGGATCGTGCCTAGTTTCCCCATATCGCACTATTCGACGCCGCGGTCCGGCCCAAAGTTCCTGCGAAAACGTCTACCCTAAGCTCTGCACTTCCGCACTGCCGTCTTCCACCCGTCCCAAAGCGCGTCGCGTTCGGAATCCCGCATGCGCGGTTCAAACGCCCGGTCGATGCGCCAGAACGCTTCCAACTCATCCGTCGACTTCCAAACCCCCACCGCCAATCCCGCCAAATACGCCGCACCCAACGCCGTTGTTTCGATATCCGCCGGGCGCACAATTCGACGCCCCAGAATATCTGCTTGAAACTGCATCAGGAAATTGTTCGCCGTCGCTCCCCCGTCCACCCGCAATTCCTTCAACTGCGCGCCGCTGTCAGCCTCCATCGCCTCCATCATCTCCCTCGTCTGGTAGGCGATCGACTCGAGTGTGGCCCGCACGAGATGCGCCCGCGTTGCCCCGCGCGTCAACCCGGTAATCGTCCCGCGGGCCGCCGAATCCCAATAGGGCGCCCCCAAACCGACAAACGCCGGCACAAAATAGGTCCCCGCATTGTCCGCCACGGAACTGGCGATCACTTCCGACTCGCCCGCCGAGGCAATCAGCCCCAGCGAATCGCGAAGCCATTGCACCGCCGCGCCGGCGATGAAAATCGCCCCTTCCACTGCGAATTGCGGCCTGTCTAGCTGCGCCGCCCGCGTTGCCAGCAGCTTGTTCTTCGATACCGGCCGCACTCCTCCCGTGTGCATCAACCCAAAACATCCAGTGCCATATGTGTTCTTAGACAACCCGGCGCGAAAGCACGCCTGCCCGAACAACGCCGCCTGTTGGTCGCCTGCGATCCCCGCAACCGGAACAGACGCTCCCAAATGCTCCGCCGCCGTCCCCGCCACCACTCCGCTCGATGGAACAATCCGGGGCAGCATCGAACGCGGCACATCGAACAAACGCAGCAACTCCTCGTCCCAATCGCCCGTTTCAATGTTCATCAGCATCGTCCGCGACGCGTTTGACGGATCGGTCACATGCTCTGCGCCATTGGTCAGCTTCCAGATCAGCCACGTGTCCACATTACCGAACAGCAATTCGCCCGCCGCCGCTTTCTCACGCGATCCCGCGACGTTCTGCAGAATCCAGCGAATCTTGCTCGCCGAAAAATAGGCGTCTACGATCAGGCCCGTCTTCGCCGTAATGCCCGGCCCGTGCGTGGCCGCAAGCTGATTGCAGAACTCGGCCGTCCTCCGGCACTGCCACACAATCGCCGGCGCGATCGGTTTCCCCGTCGCACGCTCCCACACCACCGTCGTCTCCCGTTGGTTCGTGATCCCGATTCCCGCCAGCGCCGCTGCCGCGATCCCGCTCCGGTCCAGCACTGCCCGCGCCGATTCCATCTGCGCCTGCCAGATCTGCATCGCATCCTGCTCCACCCAGCCCGGCTGCGGATACGTGCACTCAATCGGCCGCGATTCCATCGCCACACATTCGCCGCGCTCGTTATACAAGACCGTCCGGGCGCTGGTCGTTCCTTCGTCGAGAGAAATCAGGTAGGGCACTTTGGCATCCTAACACGTTAAGATAGAAAGTTATGTTCTTTCGCCGGGAAAAAACTCGTGTGCCCACGTTCAGTGAAACGATGGATGATCTGCGTAAGCAAGGCTTCACCGTTCAGTCCGAAGCCGGTGGCGGAATGCGCGTCAGCAAAGGCCTCTGCGCCGCTGTCGTGAAGGAAGGCGACGGCCGTCCCGCCGTCGGCAAAGCAGGACTCCTGCTCGGCGATGAGATCGGCCAACTGTGCGACGGCGGCTATCAGAAATTCTGGCTCGCCCCCAGTGGACGCCGCGCCCCTGCCGCCGCCGATCACCTCCGTGCGCTGCACAACTTCGAGGAAGACCTGAAGGAAGGGCTTGGACTCATCAGCCTCTACAATGAGTCGCTCGGATCCGTCAACGAACTCCACCTCTACGACCGCGTCAAAGATCGCGACAAGGGCGTCGCCAAACGCCCCTGGGAGCGTTAAGCCAATGCAGTCGCGGCGTGCGTTCCTCGCCCAATCGGGCGCAATGCTGGCCGCGCAATCCACGCCGCGGCCCAACATCCTCTGGATCTCCTGCGAGGACATGAGCCCGCAACTCGGCTGCTACGGCGATCCTCTCGCCATCACGCCGAACCTCGATAAACTGGCCTCCCAGGGCGTGCGCTACACCAACGCCCATTCCATCATCGGCGTCTGCGCGCCCAGCCGCTCCGGCATCATCACAGCGGTCTATCCCACCTCGCTCGGGACGCTCCACATGCGCTGCGACGCACAACTTCCCGAATTCATCCGCTGCTTCCCCGAATTCCTCCGCAACGCCGGCTACTACTGCACCAACAACGTCAAGACCGACTACAATTTCAAACATCCGAAGTCTTCCTGGGACGATGTCAGCCGCACCGCGCACTACAAGACCCGGCCCGCCGGCAAGCCGTTTTTCGCCGTCTTCAACAACACTGTCACCCACGAAAGCCACCTCCCCCTGCGCGGCAGGAATCAGCAGGAGGACACCCCCAGCCTGAAGCCCTCCGAGCGTCGTGACCCGGCCAAGGTGAGCGTGCCGCCTTACTATCCCGACACCCCGGAAGTGCGTCGTGATCTCGCCAATGTTCACGACACCGTCACGCAGATGGATTACGACTCCGGACGCCTGCTTCGCGAATTGGAAGATGCCGGTCTCGCCGAAGACACCATCGTCTTTTTCTGGTCCGATCACGGAGTCGGTCTGCCCCGTGCCAAGCGCTGGCTCTACGGCTCCGGCACTCGCGTCCCTCTCATCGTGCGCATCCCCGCCAAGTTCCGCAGTCCAGGGCAGGGAACTCCCGGCTCCACCAATGCCGAACTCGTCAGCCTCATCGATCTCGGCCCCACCGTGCTCAACCTCGCCGGCGTGCCCGCGCCTTCCTACATGCAATCGCGGGCCTTCCTCGGGCCCGATCTGAAGCCCCCCCGAAAGTACCTCTACGGCGCCCGCGACCGCATGGATGAGCGCTACGACATGGTGCGCATGGTCTTCGACGGACGCTACCGCTACATCCGAAACTTCGATTCTCACCGCCCCCACTACCAGTACATGAACACGCCCGAAAAGGGCCCTACCATGCTCGAATTGCGCCGCCTCTACCAAAGCGGCAAACTCCAGCCCGAAGCCGCACGCTATTTTCAGCCCAAGCCCGCCGAAGAACTCTACGACACCGCCGCTGACAAATACGAAATCACCAATCTCGCCACACAGCCCGCCCACAAAGACCGCCTCGGCGCCCTGCGCAAAGAGCTCTTTTCCTGGATGCGCGAGATTCGCGATATGGGCTTTATCCCCGAGCCCGAAATCATGCGCATGGAAGCGCAGTACGGCAACCGCTACGCCATCCTCCGCGCTCCGGAGAACGCCACGCTCCTCGACGACCTGATCGCCCTCGAAACCGCGTCGCAGCCCCAGATCCTCAAGGCGCTCGAAAGCAAACATGTCGCCGTTCGAGCCCGTGCCGCTCTCAAGTACCGCGGCGCCGGCCCCGAATTGGAGCGCGGCCTGGCCGACGAATCCGCCACCGTCCGCATTGCGGCTGCAAAAACATTAGTCCGTATTCCTGTTTTAGTGAAGGAACTCTCGCACCCCGACCCTTGGACGCGGCTCGCCGCCGCCCAGGCGCTCGACGAACTCGGCGAGCAGGCTCGTCCGGCGCTCGATGCGCTGCGCAAAGCCGTCCGCGACGAAAACCGCTACGTCGCCCGTGTCGCCAATCACGCCGTCAATGTTCTCACCCGCGCGAAGAACGACGTTGCCTGACGCCCTTGCTCTCCGGTGATATCCTTCCTATAAGGTTTCGGAATTCACCCATGCGGCTTGTGCTGTTGCTGTCCTTATCCATGCAGTCGGTTCCCGCGCAAGACCGTGGACCCGCTCCGCTTGCCCGCGGGGTCTGGCAGGAATGGGTCGGCTCGGAGTCGCACGGCACTTTCCTCTTCAAAACCCTCGACGAGCAAGCCCACCGCTGCGCCTTCACCTCAAAGACATACTTCGAGCGCGAGCACAAGCGAACCTGGGTCTCCCGCATTGAGTCAGGCCAGCAAGTGGAAGTGCTCTCTGAGCGTATCCCCGATGGTTCGCGTTGCCGCGCGCTCATCGTTCGCGTCCTCACGCCGAAAGCCCTCGAAAGCCCGCGCTACAAATGGCGCACCTGGCAGTCGGCGGCGGAAATCGTCGCTCCCCGCGGCAATCTTGTGCTTACCGGCATCGTGCTCGAACACGATGAATATTCCCTGCGCCTTCGCACCCGCGACGGTAAACGGCACCTCATCAGCCTCCGCGCCGACACCCGCTTCTCCCACGCCGGCGCGGACTCCGCACGTGCCGCGCTCCCCTCTCACCACCCCATTCAGGTCCGCGTCAGTAAGACCTACGACAACAAGATGGAAGCCTTCTCGGTTGTGTGGGGCGAAATCCTTCGCCCCAACTCCTACTAACCCCCGCCTCCGCGGTCTTCGATTACTTGCTGCAACCGTTGTCCGGACAAGAAGCCAGATTCGTGTCGATCTTCTGAATGTGCATCACCAGCCAGTCGGTCAGGGTCTTGTACATGCGCAACGCGATGTCTTCCGATCCCCCGCTGGTCTTGTACTCCTCGGCGAACGCATCGAAGGTGCGCATGAAGTGCTTGTGCGCCTCCTTGTTTGCCGCCGCCGCCGGACATTGCCTCCGCTCCATGCACATCTCCTCGCGGCAGAAATGCCAGTCCGTGTACTGCTTCAGAAGGTTCAGGATCTTCCGCACGGATTGCCCGGCCTTGCCTGTTTCGATGGCATCGGCGAGTTCGTTGATGATCTCCACCAGGTACTTGTGTTGCACATCGGTGGCGCGGTCGCCTGTCTCGAGTGCGCTGCTCCAGGTCAGTTTCAGGGACGTTGTGGTTTGGCTCATGGCGGTTCTTCTCCGGAAAAGTGCTCCTAAATCACCTTCCCGATTTCCTCGGCTGCGCGGTGCATATCGAGAAAAATCAAACCAAGCTTGGCGTTCTTGCTGCACAGCGCCGTCAACACGCCGTCGTGCCCCGCGCCCATCATGATCACCATGCCGTTGCGCCCGCGCACATACACCTGCTCCAGGTCGCCGCGGCTCAACTCATTGCTCGTCCGTTCTCCCATCGCCAGCAACGCAGCCGTCATCGCGCCCATGCGCTCTTCGTCCAGCCCTGCCGGGAAGTTCGATGCCATCATCAGGCCGTCGGTGGACACCACCGCGCATGCTTCAATGTCTCCGCTGGACGCCGAAAGGCTCCCCAGAATCGTGTTCAACGCGTCTAATTTGGTTACTTTAGCCATTGTATCGTCTCTCCTTTGTTGAGTATTCTTCTGTTTCGGTTTCCTGGCCGCGAAGCCCGCTTAGGCCTGCGCCAGCAATTTCGTACACGTCTTCAGCGCGCTCGCCGTTGCCCTCCGGTGCGAGCACTGCTTCCTTGACCAGGCAACCAGAAAATACTTCTTCTCCAGCCCCGGTAGAAATCGCATGACGATCTGCTCGTTTCCGAAGCCGCGCAGCGTCATCTCTTCCACTGATTCGATGAGCCCTTCATTCTGCGTGCGCCGCACCGTTGTAGCGAACAGGCAGCAGATCGCCGCCAGCACTTCTCCTTGTTCGGCTGCGTTGCTCGCCGCCACCGGGAAACCCTCATCGGTAGCGATCATCATTCCGTCCAGCTTGCTCGACGCCACCAGTTCGTCCAGCGTCTGGGTCAGCATCAGGTCCAGGTGCCGGTCGCCGCGCTTGCGCAGCGCGTTCACAATCGCCTCGGAATCGCGCAGCCGTCCCTCCATCTCGTGGAACTGCACGCTCTCCTCCAGCCGCGGCCCCTGGATCAGCGCAATGTCGTCCAGTTCTACGCCGCCGATCCGTACCGGTTGTGTCGGGTTCTCTTCTTGCACGAATCAAGCCTTTCCTGAACCCGCCGCGCGAAACGATGCAGGCCGCGGTTGTCCCGCCATCTTGCCCTGCGCGAGCTTAAGGTTGTATGTCAGTGTCTTGTTGTCCGGGTCCGTCCGGCGTGCTTCCTCCCAGTACCGCACGGCGCCCTCGTAGTCTTTCTGCCGGAAGCAGGCAAACCCCGCCTCCATCAATTCCGCCCCGCTCAGCTTCGGCCGCGGAGGCTCCGCGGGCGCAGGCTTCCGCACCGGCTCGGCAGCCGCCCGCGTCTCGGCCACATGAAACGAACGCAGAGCGTCGAGATCGTACTCCACGGTCTCCTGCAGCCGCTCGGCGACTGCATTCCGCGCCGGTTCGGCCTTCATCGATATCCCGGGCTTCGCCAGCGGCGCCTCAGTCGTTTCCTCAGCTTCCGCCTCGTACTCCACTTCCTGGCTCGCCAGCAACTCCCGCAGCGTTGGCGCCTTCGCTTCCGGTTCAGCTTCCGCCGCGTACTGCGGCAGTTCCGCCACTGGCTCCGGCGCCGGCAGCGCTGCCAGTGCCGATGCCGTCACCCACTCCGCCATCAGTTGCGAGACCGGCTTGTTCACCCGCGGCTCCATCTCCCGGCACCCGCTGCTGATGGATATGTGCACATCGCTCCACTCCAGCACTTCCCGCAGCGCATCGGCGCCACCGCTGTTGTTCGTGTGCGCATCCAGCAACCGTCCGCTGCGGAAGAACAGCACAGCCTGAGCATTCGTCTTCGGCTGACGCAACGTCAGCGTCGATGTGCAACTGTCCCCTTCTAGCAGCCGGATCGTGTCCAACAGCGAAATCGCCCGCAGAAACCCCGAAGAAACCCGCTGTAGAATCAGCGTCTCCACCACGCCCATCGCCAACCGCTCCGCCTGAATCTCTTCTTCCTGGTGCTCCAGCAGGTCCATCAGCCGGATCGCAATTTCATCCAACTCCCCGGCCTGCGAACACGACGCCGCTACATGCGGCATCTGAGGATAGCGTTCCGATGCGATTGCGACAAACTCAAAGCCCGTCTTCACCGGCAGTATCGTCACCGCCAGCGATACCGGCTCACCCTGCACCAGCGCTAACGCCTCACTCCCGGTCTCGGCCGTCAGCACCCGCAACGCCGGATTCGCAAATTCCGCCGATTGCCGGATGGCCGAAGCCACTTGCGCATCCCGTACCAGCACCAGTATGGTGTAGGCCGTCAAATGCGGCAAGGGCGCAACTCCCTCGTATCTGTCACAGACAAGCATTAGCCCACTACATCCTTCCTCGGACAGCATGGTCCGATACCTAGAAGGAAGGCTTATCTGGCAATCCCAGCCGGCTCTAAGTCGGAGTGGATTCCTCATGCCCGGTTGCCCCTCAGCATCCAGACACAAATCCCCCTCCGGCACGCCGTTACTCAGCGGCCTTCGATATCAAACATTTGTACTACGCTTTAATTTATTAACAATATAACGGTCGCCCGTTGCCCCCGCACTTGGCGCATCCCCTCAATTGGCCTCCATGCGAACACTTAGTACTCTCTAAGGGGTTGGTCCGGGATACCCTACATGTATTCCGGCACCGCGATCCCCAATACCCCCAACGTGTACTCTAACTGCCTCCGGAAATACTGCGTCATCCACAACAGCAGTGCCCGCTTCTCCTCATCCTGCTCGTCCACCACCGGATACTTCGCATAGAAATTGCTGAAGTCCTGCGCCAATTGAAACGCATAGCGGGCGATGTGCGATGGCTCCCCCGACGCCACCGACCTCTCAATCGCCGACCCCGCCTTCGATGCCGACAACAACAACTGCCAGAAATCCTCGCCTGCCAACTGCCTCGCCATTGCCTCGTCCGGCAGCGCCCTCTCGAAATCCGGTAACGCTTCGCCCCGTTCTTCCACCTTGCGGAGAATCTTCCCTGCCCGCACCGCGGCGTACTGCACATATGGCCCGCTTTCGCCCGTGAACGAAAGCGCCTCCTGGAAATCGAAAGCAATCACCGTATTGCGCGTGAACTTCAGCAGGACGTACCGCAGTGCCCCCGTGGCGATCGCCTCCGCCACCTTTCTGCGCTCCGCTTCCGGCCGTTCCGGATTGCGCGAATCCACTTCCCTCTGCGCATTCTCAATCAGCTTATCGATCAGGTCGTCCGCCTTCACCCCCAAACCCTTGCGCCCCGATACCTCTACATACGGCCGTTGCTTGTCTTCCTCGGAAAGCTCGATTCCCAACTCCACGCACGTCCGCGGACTCAGCGCTACCATTTCATAGGAAAAATGGATCGATTTGTCCGCCTGCTCCCGGTAGCCCAATTGCTGCAAGCCCGCCACCACGACATCCTGCAGGTACGATTGCCGCGAGTCGATCACATTGAACACCTCGGCCCCGTGCCCGAACGCCGGCGATCCGTCCCCAGGCGCCGTTGTCGACACCCAGATCCGATGCCCGTCCTCGTATGTCTTCAATACCCGATAGTAGAAATCCTTTCCCAACAATCCGAATTTCCACAATTGATAGGCGATATCTTTCCCCACATACGTCACCGTTCCGTTGGACCGCACGATCACCTTGCTGTCCTCAGCCTCTTCGCTGCCGCCGAAATGCGCCCCCGGCATCACCCAGCAGCCTTTGTTCTTGCCCTCGGCTTCCAAATAAATCGCCTTGCGTTCCTTCAATTGCTCGAAGGCCGTCGCCCAGAACTTCAGGTGCAGAATCTCGCTCTCGCGCGGCAGCACATCGTAGGTGATCCCCAGCCGCCGCATCGTTTTCAGGTGGCATTCCACAATCGCATCGGCCACCACATGCCCCATCTCCGCGATCTCACCGTGCCCTTCTTCAATCTCGTGCAGCGTCCGTTTCCGCCACTCGATCGCTTCCGGATGGTCCTTATAATAAGACGAGATCCGCGCGTACAACTCCCAGCACACATAGTCGAAACGCGCCCCCCCGATCAGCCCCCTAACCTCCGTCACGGACTTCTTTTCCAGGAAATGAAAACCCACCACTACATCGGCCACTTGCACGCCCGTGTTGTCGATGTAGTTCTGCACCTCCACCGTGTTCCCGCACGCCCGCAGCGCCCGCACAAACGTATCCCCCAGCACCGAATTGCGCAAATGCCCGATGTGCGCCGCCTTGTTCGGATTAATATTCGTGTGCTCGACGATGATTTTCCCCGGCTTGGCCGCCGCCGCCTGCGCCACTCCCCCCAGCAAAAGGCGCCCGTAGACGCCACGGTCCAGCCGCACGTTGATATACCCGTTGCCCGCGATTTCCATCGCGGCCACGCCTTCCACCGCCCCGATGCCTTCCACAATCTCCGCCGCAATCGCCTTCGGCGCCTTCTTCAACTGCCTCGCCAGTTGAAAGGCGATCGGCAGCGCCAACTCCCCAAAGCTCGATTGCTTTGGCTGCTCCGTGGCGACGGCCACCTCGGACCCATAACGGGCCTTCACGAATGCGGCAAATGCCGCCTGAATGCGGGACTCGAGAACGTGGAACACCTTATCATAGTAGCCGTCCCGCACTAGCCGTCTGCAACTCAACCCGTTGTGGGATAATGAACATTTCCCCCCATGCAAACCAGAGACATCAGCGAGTTGCAAGACTTCTGCAAAAAAATCCGGCGGCACATAATTGAGATGATCACCGAAGCGAAATCCGGCCACCCCGGCGGTTCGCTCTCCGCGGTGGAAACCCTCGCCGTCCTGTACCTCGAAGTGATGCGGCACGATTCCAAAAATCCGCAATGGAAAGAACGTGACCGCTTCATCCTCGGCAAAGGCCACGCCTGCCCCGTCCTTTACGCCACCATGGCCGAATGCGGCTACACCCCGGTCGATCAGTTGAAAACTCTCCGCAAAATGGGCTCCATCTACCAGGGCCACCCCGACCGCCGCTTTATCCCCGCCCTAGAAGCTTCCACCGGATCGCTCGGCCAGGGTCTCTCGGTCGCCATCGGCATGGGACTCGCCGCCCGCATGGACGGCAATCCGTCCCGTACCTATGTCATGCTCGGCGACGGCGAAATTCAAGAAGGTCAAATCTGGGAAGCGGCCATGTTCGCTTCCTTCCACAAGCTCGACAACATCGTCGCCATCGTCGACTACAACAAGATCCAGCTCGACGGCTTCGTCAAAGACATCATGGAACTCGAGCCCCTCGCCGATAAATGGCGCAGCTTCGGCTGGCACGTCGTCGACGCCGACGGCCATGACCTGCTTGCCCTGCGCCGGGCCTTCGCCGAAGCCGAAGCCACCAAGGGAAAGCCCACCGTCCTGCTCGCCCATACCATTAAGGGCAAGGGTGTCTCTTTTATGGAGAACAACCCCAAGTTCCACGGCATGGCCCCCACCAAAGACGAATGCGAAAAAGCACTGAAGGAGCTTGCCTAATGGCGGCCAAAACGAAATTCGATTTGAAGATGGGCAGCGCCACGCGCGAAGCCTTCGGTAAGACTCTGGTCCAGTTGGGCCGCGAAAACAAGGACGTCGTTGTCTGCGACGCGGACTTGTCCAAGTCCACCATGGTCCACTGGTTCGCCCAGGAATTCCCCGGCCGCTTCTTTACCTGCGGCATCGCCGAAGCCAACATGGTCGCCATCGGCGCCGGTTTGGCCTCCGCCGGTAAGATTCCCTTCGTCGCCAGTTTCTCCGCCTTCGTTCTCACCAAGGGCTTTGAGCAATTGCGTGTCACCGTGGCCTATCCCAACGTGAACGTCAAGGTCGTCGGCACGCACAGCGGAATCTCCATCGGCGAAGACGGCCCCTCGCAGATGAGTATCGAGGATCTCAGCCTTGCCACCGCACTTCCCGGATTCACCGTCATCAGCCCCGCCGATGAAGTGTCCATGGCCGCCTTCGTCCGCCTCGCCGCGTCTCACGATGGCCCCGTTTTCCTCCGCGCCGGCCGCGCCAAAGTCCCTGTCGTCTACAACCCCGATCAGCAATTTGCCATCGGCAAGGCCATCGAACTCATTGACGGATCCGATGTCACCCTCATGGCCCACGGCCTCATGGTTGCCGAATCCCTTCGCGCCGCCGAAATCCTCGAAGCCGAAGGCATTTCCACCCGTGTCGTCGACGTGCCCACCATCAAGCCGCTCGACACCGGCGCCGTCGCCAAAGCCGCCCGCGAAACAGGAGCCATCGTTGTTGGCGAAGAGCACCTCGTCGATGGCGGACTCGGCGTCAAGGTCGCCCAAGCCGTCACCCAATCCCATCCCTGCGTGATGGAGTTCGTCGGCGTCACTACCTACGCCGAATCCGGCACTCCCGAGGGCCTGCTCCAAAAGTACGGCATGACGGCCGCCAACATGGCCGCCGCTGCCCGCCGCGCCGTCGCCCGCAAGAAGTAAACAAAGCTCCCGGACAAGTGCGGTACACTGTCCGGGAATGAAACCCTCGTTGGTTGGTGAATTGATCGCCGAATTCCTCGGCACGATGGTCCTCCTGATGTTCGGTTGTGGCGTCGTCGCCATGACGATGCTCTTCGGAAAAGGCATCCCCGGAGAGGTCGTCAACGGCGGCTACACCAACATCAACATCGCCTGGGGACTGGGCGTCGTATTCGGCATCATGATCGCCGGCAAGATCACCGGAGCGCACCTCAACCCCGCCGTCACCGTCGCCCTCGCTGCCTTCCGCGGCTTCTCCTGGGGCAAAGTCATTCCCTATTCCATGGCCCAGACTGCCGGAGCATTCTGCGGCGCCGCACTCGTCTTCTGGAACTACCGCCCCGCGTTCCAGAAGTTCGATCCAGCTCTGGAAAAAACCGCCGGCATCTTCGCCACCTTCCCTGCTTTCCCCGAACTCCCCTTCGCCGGCTTCCTCGATCAAGTCATCGGCACCGCCATACTGCTCTTCATCGTCTTCGCCATCACCGACGAACGCAATCAGCCCTCAGCCAATCTCACTCCAGTCCTCGTCGGACTCACCGTCGTCGCCATCGGCATGTCCTTCGGCGCCTTGCACGGCTACGCCATCAACCCCGCCCGCGACCTCGGCCCGCGCCTCTTCACTGTCCTCGCCGGCTTCAAGAACAACGGACTCACCGACGGAACCAACGTCTTCTGGATACCCCTCGCCGCCCCCATGGTGGGAGGCCTGCTCGGCGCCGCCCTCTACGACTTCGCGCTCCGTCCCCACCTGCCCAAGGCATAGCGCTTGCCCCGGCCAAGGCCGAACGCCCAAGCCCCAATCGCCCCTCGCATATAATCAAGAAAAGCCAAGCTGGAACCAATGCGACTCACTCTGCTTCTATCTCTATCCGCATTCGCCGCCACAGCCGCGCCCGTCGAATTCAACCGCGACGTCCGCCCCATCCTCTCCGATAAATGCTTCGGCTGCCATGGCCCCGACGCCGCCACCAAAAAGATCCCGCTCCGCCTCGACAGCGAAACCGCCGCCAAAGCCGACCTCGGCGGACGCCGTGCCATCGTCGAAGGCAACCCCGAGGCGAGCGCCGTCATCCAGCGCATCACCACCGATAAAAAGGGCCTCCGCATGCCTCCGCTCGCCTCCGGCCACACCCTCACTGGGCGCGAAGTCGAAACCCTCCGCGAATGGATCCTCCAAGGCGCGAAATGGCAGAAGCACTGGTCCTTCCTCACTCCCGAACGTCCCGTCCTCCCCACTGTCAGCAACCCCTCCTGGACCCGCAATCCCATTGACCGTTTCGTCCTCGCCCGCCTCGACCGCGAAGGACTCAAACCCTCTCCCCAAGCCGCGAAAGAAACGCTCCTCCGCCGCGCCGCCCTCGACCTCACCGGACTCCCCCCCAGCCCCGCTGACCTCGACGCCTTCCTCGCCGACCGCGCCCCCAACGCTTTTGAAAAAGCGGTAGACCGTCTCCTATCCTCGCCCCGCTACGGCGAGCGCATGGCCATCCGCTGGCTCGATGCCGCACGCTATGCCGACACCAACGGCTATCAGTTCGACGGCGAACGCGTCATGTGGCGCTGGCGCGATTGGGTCATCGACGCCTTCAATCGCAATCAGCCTTTTAACCAGTTCGTCCTCGAACAAATTGCCGGCGACCTCCTGCCTCATCCCACCCTCGATCAAAAAATCGCCACCGGCTTCAACCGCAACCACCGCGCCCACACCGAAGACGGCATCATCGCCGAAGAGTATGCGGTCGAATACGTCGTCGACCGCGTCGAAACCGCCTCCGCCGTCTTTCTCGGACTCACCATGGGCTGCGGACGCTGCCACAACCACAAGTACGATCCCATCACCCAAAAAGAGTTCTACCAGCTCTACGCCTACTTCAACAACATCCCCGAATACGGCCGCGCCATGAAGTACGGCAACTCCCCGCCGCTCGTCGCCGCCCCTACCCGCGATCAGCAGCAGCAACTCAGCGCCATCGAATCCCGCCTCGCCAAACTCCAGGCTTCCATCGACGCCGATCGCCAGGCAACAGAAAAGGCCCAGAATGTTTGGGAGCGCTCCCTTGCCTCCTCCGCCCCCATTCACTGGAGCCCCACCGTCCTGCGCGACGGGCGCTTCGATCTCGATGGCGGTCTTCCCGGCCATACCGGCACGCCCCGTATCGTCGATGGCCGCATCGGCAAAGCCGTCGCCTTCGATGGCAAGACCGCCCTCGAAATGTCAGGCTACGGCCAGTACGACATCGACCACCGCTTCACCATCTCCGCCTGGATCCGCCCCGATTGCACCACCTGCTCCCTGCTCAGCCGCATGAACGATTCCCCACGCGGCAAAGGCTACGGCATTCATCTCAAGGACGGGAAGATCTTCGTCACCATGACCAGCACTTGGGAGAGCGATGCCACCAAGTACGAAACCCTCGAACCCGTCAAACAAGGCGAATGGCTGCACCTCGCCCTCGCCTACGACGGCAGCAAGATGGCCGCCGGCCACACCCTTTACGTCAACGGAACGCCGGCCAAGGTCAATGTTATTCAGGACAATCTCTACCGCCCCTTCCGTAACGCCGGCGCCCGCTTCGCTCTCCCCTTCCGCATCGGAGCCGGCAACGGACCCGAACAGATGTTCCGCGGCCTCATCGACGATGTGCAATTCTTCTCCCGCGTCCTGCCTTCCGGCGAAGTCGAATCCCTCGCTGTCGGCGCCTCGCTCAACACCATCGCCGCCAAACCCGCCGCAGCCCGCACTCCCGCCGAAGAGCGCCAAATCCGCCGTCACTTCCTCGAACACGCCGCTCCTGCCCGCACTCGCGAACTCTACGCCCAACTCACCGCCCTCCAGCAGGACAAGGAAAGACTTGAGCGCACCTTCCCCACCGTCATGGTGATGGAAGAAAATAAGGTCCGCCGCCCCACCCACCGCCTCAATCGCGGACAGTACGACAAGCCCGCCGAAACCGTCGAACCCGGTCTCCCCGCCATCCTCCCGCCCCTGCCTCCCGGAGCCCCCAACAACCGCCTCGGCCTCGCCCAGTGGCTCGTTCACCCCTCTCATCCACTCACCGCCCGCGTCACCATGAACCGCCTCTGGCAAAATATGTTCGGCGCCGGCATCGTCAAAACCACCGAAGATTTCGGTCTCCAGGGCGAATGGCCCTCCCACCCCGAACTCCTCGATTGGCTCGCCACCGAATTCATCCGCCTCAACTGGGACATGAAGGCCATGGTAAAAACCATCGTCATGAGCGCTGCCTACCAACAGGAATCGAAAGCCTCGCCCGATCTGCTCCAGCGCGATCCCGAAAACCGCCTCCTCGCCCGCGGCCCCCGCATCCGCATGCCCGCCGAAATGGTCCGCGACAGCGCCCTCGCCGCCGCCGGCCTGCTCACCGAAAAGCTCGGTGGACCCAGCGTCAAACCCTACCAGCCCGCCGGCCTCTGGAAGGAACTCATCATGCAGGATATGGACTACGTCCAAAGCACCGGCCCCGATCTCTACCGCCGCAGTCTCTACACATTCTGGAAGCGCACCGTCGCTCCGCCCATGATGGCCAACTTCGATTCCGCCCTCCGCGAAGCCTGCACCGTGCGCGAAAATCGCACCAACACGCCGCTCCAGGCGCTCAACATGATGAACGATGTCACCTTCGTCGAAGCCGCCCGCTTCATCGGCCAGCGCATGATTCTCGAAGGCGGCAAAGACTCCGATGCTCGCCTCCGTCACGGCTTCCGCCTCGTTACCGGACGCGCCCCATCGCCCAACGAAATCGCCGTCCTCAGCGAAAACCTTCGCTTTCACAACGACTACTTCGCCTCCAAGCCCGAGCGAGTCAAAGCCTACCTCGCCCAAGGCGACTCGCCCTCCGCACCCCACCTCAACCCCCGCGAACTCGCCGCCTATGGCGCCGTCGCCAGCCTCCTGCTCAACCTCGACGAAGCCATCACCAAGGAGTGAACCCGCCATGAACCCCTTCGATCAATTCCGCCTCAACATCACCCGCCGTCACTTCTTCTCCCGCACCAGCGCCTCCATCGGCACTGCCGCCCTCGCCTCCCTCCTCTCTCGCGACGCCAACGCCGCCCCCACCGGCGGACTCCCCGGCTTGCCCCACTTCGCCCCCAAAGCCAAGCGCGTCATCTATCTCTTCCAGCACGGAGCTCCCTCCCAACTCGATCTCTTCGATTACAAACCCGGCCTCGCCAAAGTCCGCGGCCAGGATCTCCCCGAATCCGTCCGCATGGGCCAGCGCCTGACCGGCATGACCGCCTTCCAGGCCAATTTCCCCACCGCCCCTTCCATCTTCAAGTTCGCCCAACACGGCAACAGCGGCATGTGGCTCAGCGAACTGCTCCCCCACACCGCCAAAGTCGCCGATGATCTCTGCCTCATGAAGTCCCTCCACACCGAGGCCATCAATCACGACCCCGCCGTCACCTTCTTTCAAACCGGCTTCCAACTCGCCGGCCGCCCCTCCATCGGCGCCTGGATCTCCTACGGACTCGGTAGCGAGAATCAGGACCTCCCCGCCTTCGTCGTCATGGTCTCCCAAGGTCTCGGCAACGCCCAGGCCCTCGCCGACCGCCAGTGGTCCAGCGGCTTCCTCCCCACCAAATACGCCGGCGTCAAAGTCCGCGCCGGCGCCGACCCCGTCCTTTACCTCTCCAACCCCGAAGGCTACGAGTCCGCAGCCCGCCGCCGTTTCCTCGACGATCTCGGCAAACTCAACGACCTCAAACTCAAGGACTATCAGGACCCCGAAATCGCCACCCGCATCGCTCAATACGAGATGGCGTTCCGCATGCAATCCTCCGTCCCCGAACTCACCGATCTTTCCAAAGAGCCCGACCACATCTTCGAGCTCTATGGCCCGGACTCGCGCAAGCCCGGCTCCTATGCCGCCAATTGCATCCTCGCCCGCCGCCTCGCCGAACGCGGCGTCCGTTTCATTCAACTCTTCCACCGCGGCTGGGATCAGCATGGCAATCTTCCCCGCGAGCTCCCCAAGCAGTGCATGCAAACCGATCAGCCCTCCGCCGCCCTCATTCAGGATCTGAAACAGCGCGGCATGCTCGACGACACCATCGTCGTCTGGGGCGGGGAATTCGGACGCACCGTCTATTCCCAGGGCACGCTCACCGAGGAGAACTACGGCCGCGATCACCACCCGCGCTGCTTTTCCATGTGGGCCGCCGGCGGTGGCTTCA
Organism: Bryobacterales bacterium; assembly: GCA_016789755.1. Lineage (GTDB taxonomy): Bacteria > Acidobacteriota > Terriglobia > Bryobacterales > Bryobacteraceae > CADEFT01. Next base: position 3,390 of record JAEUQG010000492.1, on the reverse strand, counting down.
AGGGCGGATTCACCTACGGCGGCACCGACGAGTTCAGCTATAACATCACCGAAAATCCGATGGAGGTCCACGACCTCCACGCCACCATGCTCCACGCCCTTGGCGTCGATCACCTCCGCCTCACCTACAAATTCCAGGGCCGCCACTATCGCCTCACCGACATCCACGGCAAGCTGGTCAAGGATCTGCTCCGCACGTGAACCATCGCCTGTTCCGTCTGCTGCTGGTCATCGGCGCGCTCACCCTGCTCTACGGATCGCTCCACCCCTGGGAGTTCCTCTCCTCTCCCCGCTGGCCAGCCCTGCTCTACCGGCCTCCTTACGGCCGCAGCGCCTATCTCGACGTCCTGCTCAACATCCTCGCCTATGTCCCGCTCGGCCTGCTCGCCGCCCTGTCCTTCCGCAAATGGCCCGCCCGCATCGCCGCCTTCCTCGCTGTCTCCGCCATGTCCCTCGCCATCGAGTATGCGCAACTCTGGATTCGCACCCGCGATAGCAACCTCCGCGATTTCTACTGCAACAGCCTCGGTACGTTCCTCGGCGTCCTCGCCGGGCCATGGCTCGCCAAACGCCTGCGCATCGCCTCCGTGGCCAAAGTCTTTCAGCGCGACCCCGCCGCCTGGAGCCTCCTCCTTGCCTGGATCTTCTGGCAGACGTTCCCCTTCCTGCCGCATCTCCGCTTCATCAAGTTGACCGCTCTGCTCACCCTTTGGCGCGCGCCTCGCTTTTCGTTCCTCGAAACGGGCGACTCTCTCTGCACCGGCATGGTGCTCGCCCTGCTTGCCGCCAGCGCCCGAGCCCCGTGGGCATGGCTGGTCCTCATCGCCACGCTCCTGCTGCGCAGCCTCATCATTGGTCACTCTCTGCCGTTGCCAGTCTTTCTGGGCGCCATCGCCGGATTCGCCCTCACCCGCCGTTTCCAACCGAAAGCCAGCCTCGCCGCCCCCCTCCTGCTCACTTGGATCCTCCTCCGCGAACTCTATCCCTTCTCGTTCGCCCCTGCCGCCGCTACATTCCATTGGGGACTCTTCGCCGCCATCCTCGAAGCCGAGCGCATCACCGTCATCCGCACTCTGCTCGGCAAGTTCTTTCTCTACACCTCCGCCCTCTGGCTGCTCAAGGAATCCGGTTGGCGCACGGTTCCCGCCGCCACGCTTCTCTCAGTAGCTCTGCTCGTGTGCGAGTGGCTCCAGCGCTATCTCCCCGGCCGCACCCCCGAACTCACTGACGTCATCCTCGCCATCGCCGGCGCAGCCCTACTCACGGTCCTCACCCGTCAGCGCCGCGCCCGGAATTCCTAATTACCTGAACGCGGCGCCCAATATCCACCCCTCCCACCGCCGCACCCCCACCACCTCCGGAGCCCCTTTCTCTAACCCCTCCACCATCACCAACACCCCTGCGAACGCATCGAATGCATCTTCTCCCTCCGCGAATCCCTCCTCCACCATCTCCTCCAACTCCTCATCCAGCCGCACTCCCAACCGTTTCGCCCTATCCCGCAATTCACCCCCAAACGCCCGCCGGTTCTCCAAATAGCGCTTGCCGAAATTCTTCGCATATCCCATAGCCGGATAGATCTCCGCCACCCATTTGTCCCGCTTCACATCCACATCCTCAAACGGCCACAGCTTCCACCCCTCAGGCCGCACCCGCAACACTTCCCGCCACCCACTGATCGCCGCTCGCCCCACCTGCTTCGCCCCCAACGTCCAGAACAGAGCCCCCGCCCCGGTCTCCCGATCGCAACGCCGCAACCACGCCCCGCGCTCCATGCCCAGCGCTTTCTCCAGCACCGCCATGCTCCGTCCGCCCGGCGACCGTGGATAGAACGGTTCCCCCATCGACGGTGAGTCCGTCACCACCCATTCTCGTTCCAGCGCTTCCGCAAATCCCCGCATTCCCGCCGCCCGGCAGTACGCCTCCGGCATCCCGATCGGAAAATCGAATCCCACCACCGCCGGCCCCTCGCCCGTCAAAAGCCCGCACGGGCCGGGGCGGCCCCCATGTGCAAGACCTCGTGTGCCGCGGGTAGACCCGGCGCGTTGTGCGGGCGAGTCTTTCCAAACCGCGGCCTCCGCATCCACCACCATCCGCGGCGCATGCACCACTCCATCCACGCACTCACACACCCACCGCTTCTTTCGATCCACACTCCAATCGACCGCCGCAATCCGCATTTGGCTAACCTCAAGTCTACTTGAAGTTGCTGTACGGCCCCGCCTTCGATACATCCGCCGTACTCAGCCCGTCCTCATCCCAAACAATCTTCCCCTCCCGCACCGTCATCGCGCAGCGCAGCCGCTTGTCCCCCGTCAACTTCCCATGCCCGGAATCGAGAAACGCAAACGTCCCCCGCTCCAGTTTGAACAGCGCCACATCCGCCACCGATCCTTCGCTCAGCGTCCCTAAATCCTTCCGCCCGATCGCCTTCGCCGGACGCGCCGTGCTCCGTTCCACCACCTGCTCCACCGTCATCCCCAGATTCATCAGCTTCGACATCACATTCGGCATCGTCGCCCCCGGCAGCATCACGCTGTCTTTGTGCAGATCCGTCGAAATCGTGTCCGGCACAAACCCCTGCGCGATCATCGGCGCCGCAATGCGGAACCAGAACGACCCCGATCCGTGCCCCACATCGAACAGCACTCCCCGCCGCCGCGCCTCCAGCATGTAGGGCTGCACTTTCCCGTTCGCATCCAACTGCGGCGTCAGCCGCCCGTAGAAATGCGTATGGATATCCCCCGGCCGCATGTGTTTCGCCAGCAGTTCCGCGTACCCGCGCCCCGGCTTCGGATGAAAATCCACCAGCGTCACCGTGCCCGATTCCGACGCCGCCTTCACCGCGTTGTCCACCGCCGTCCAATCCGCCGGCTGATAATGCGCCGTCTTGATCCCCACAATCACATCGCGATGCTTCTTCACCATCGCCACCGCCTTCGCTACATTCATTTGCCGCGGATCGTTCTCCACTTCCCCGCCATACATGCCTGCCCCGACAATATTCAAAAACGCCAGCACCCGCGTATCCGCCTCATCGATCACCCGCTTGCGGAACGCCTCGAAATTGTCCGCCCCCGAACTGCCGGCGTCCACCGCCGTCGTCACCCCGAACCGCAGCGCGTTGTGGTCCGGGTTCAGATTCAGCCACGCCCCCTGCGCATCGAAATGCACATGCATGTCGATCAGCCCCGGAGTCACGTAATACTCGCTCGCCTCCACCACCGTCCGCGCCCGCGACGAAGGCAGATCCTTCGCCACCTTCACGATCTTCCCTCCCACAATCGCCACGTCCATCCGCCCGTTGCGGCCGTTTGCCGCATCCAGCACTTGCCCGTTCTTGATCAGCAGATCGTAGATCTGCCCCTGCGCCGCGCCGCACGCCAATCCC
>JAEUQG010000457.1 GCA_016789755.1 Bryobacterales bacterium | reverse complement strand
ACGTGATTCCCAATCCTCACGATGAGGTTGAGAAGATCCTACCCGGCGCGAAGAAGAACGATAAGTCCGTCAGCTAACCGCTTCCGCGCCCCAAGAGGCCCACATGCTGCAAGATCTCGACCTCGTTTCGGTACAAGAGGTCCGCACAAAAGTCGATAAGGCTCATGCAGCCTTCCAGCAGTTCCGCGGGTTTTCGCAGGAACAGGTGGACACCATCGTTGAAGCGATGGCGGCGGCGGGACGCGCCAATGCGCGCCGTTTGGCGGAGATGGCTGTCGAAGAGACGCGGATGGGGAACGTGGAAAGCAAGGTGGCGAAGAACCTGCTTTGCGCGGACCTGCTGCCGCGACGCATTCGCGGCATGAAGACGATCGGGCTGATCCGCCGCAACGAAGAAGAAAAAGTCATCGAGATCGCCGAGCCGGTGGGAGTGGTGGCGGCGATTCTGCCAACGACGAATCCGACATCGACCGCAATTTACAAGAGCATCGTCTCGTTGAAATCGGGCAATGCCGTGGTTCACAGTCCGCACCCGCGAGCCAAGGGGTGCACTTGCGCCACGATCGACTTGTTGTTGCAGGCAGCGGTTTCCGCCGGAGCGCCTGCCGATCTGATCCAGTGCATCAACAATGCTTCGATGGAAGGGACGAATGCGCTGATGCGCCATCCGCGCACGAGCGTGATCCTGTCGACGGGAGGCAGCGGCATTGTCCGGGCTGCTTACTCGAGCGGCAAGCCGGCCTTTGGCGTGGGTCCGGGCAATGTGCCGGTGCTGATCGATGAAACGGCCGATATCGGCACGTCGATACGGAAAGTGGTGGAAGGGAAATCCTTCGATTACGGGACTGTTTGTTCGAGCGAGCAGACGATTGTCGCTCCGATTGCGGTCAAGGAGCAGATACTCGGGGAACTGCGCAAGCACAAGGCATTCTTTGCCAACGCCGATCAGGCGAAGGCGCTGACGCGAGTGCTGTTCAACGATAAGCTGATTGTCACGGCGGAATGCGTGGGCCAGTCGCCGCAGTCGATCGGGAAGATTGCGGGCTTCGATGTGCCGGCCGATGCGCCGATCATCGTTGCCGAAATCCACGGCGTGGGCAAGCAGCATCCGTTATCGGCGGAGAAGCTGTCGCCGGTGCTTGCTGTGTACTTTGTGCAGGATTTTTCGGCGGCAGTGGACGCCTGCGAGGGCATCCTGAAGTTCGGCGGCATTGGCCACACGTGCGTGATTCATTCGACGGACGAGAATCGCATTTACGAATACGGGCGGAGAATGCCCGCTTTCCGCGTGCTAGTGAATACGCCGTCGCCGCAAGGTTCGACGGGCATCACGACGAATGTGCTGCCGTCGATGACACTCGGTTGCGGGGCGATGGCGGGCAATATTACTTCGGATAACGTCGGGCCGATGCATCTGCTGAATATCAAACGCATCGCGTACGCTGTGCGCACGCCGGCGGAGGCTTTTCCGGATTCCGCGGCCACGGCGCCGGCGACGGTGAGCCATTCGGCGGTGGTGTCGGCGGTTGACCGGTTCCTGGCGAGCCGGGGGATCAAGCCGGCCGCGCCCGCGGCGGTGGCTCCGGCGCCGACGCACGCGCCGGCACCGGCGAGACCGGCGCCGATCGATGCCCATACAGCGGCAGCGTCGGTGGTGGACCGCTTTCTGGTGACGCGCAATGCGGCACAGCTCAAGGCGCCGTCGAGCTGTGGATGCGCAGTCGAGCCGGCTGAGCCGAAGCCCTGTGGGGCAACGTGTTCGTGCCCGGCGAAGGCGGCCGAGCCCGCCGCGGCAGCACCGCCGCCACCCGCTCCGGTGAAGCCGCCGGAGCCTCCTGTCCAAGTGACGGACTTTGTGTGCGAGAACGACGTCCGCGACGCCCTGCGCCAAGCGAAGAAGATCTTCATCGGCCCGAAGACCATCGTCACGCCCGCAGCGCGCGAGCTGGCCAATCAGCACGATATCCTTGTACAGGCAAGGCGCTAAATGAAGCCCAATCTCGATACCCTAAAACGCGAAGTCCCCGATTACCTCCAATCCAAAGGCCTTGCCATGTTTCAGGGGTTCGTTAACGAACTCCACGAACAGAAGCTGGTCTTCTGGGATGTCGAGAAAGAAACCGACTACCGAGCCTTTGTCGAATGCGCCGTGCGCGCGGGCGTGAAGTTGATGGTGTATAACTACCGCAACTTTCAGCGCGAGATGGTGGACGATGCCATTGAACGCATCGCCGAATGCGATCTTCCGCGAGAAGAGATGCGGGCGATGGAGCGGCGGTTGAAAGAGCTGCGGCCGTTCGATGGATTCACGTGCGCGGTGGAGTTGTTGTTCGAGCATCAGAACCGCATTTACGTTTTCGACATGCGCACGGAATGGTACGAGGAACTGCTCGACCTTCTCGATCAGATCGACATGGCCGGACCCGTCGACGATATTCCCGACGAGGACGATGAGGAAATGGGTGGGTACTTCTCCCGCAACTAGCCGGCTTGGGCGCAAGCCCGCGCGCTGGCTGGTTCCGCAGCATGATCCTGTTGTTGTGAGTGCGCTGGCTGCGGCGCTTGGCATTGCGGCTCCGGCGGCGCGGGTGTTGATCCAGCGCGGATACGGGGAACCGGAAGAGGCGCGCCGCTTTCTGCGGCCCGATCTGGCGGACCTGAACGATCCCTTTCTGCTGGCCGGGATGGAGACGGCAGCCGAGCGGCTGAAGCAGGCCATCGAGCGCAAGGAATCCATACTTCTTTACGGGGACTACGATGTTGACGGCACCTGCTCGATCGTCGTTCTGGGCAAGGCGATCGAACTGGCCGGCGCGTCGACCCGCTTCCACATTCCGCATCGACTGAAGGACGGGTACGGGATGCGCTCCGATGTGATCGACAAAGCCGTTGCCGACGGAGTGTCGCTGGTGATCAGCGTGGATACGGGGATTCGTGCGGCGGCGGTGGTGGAGCACGCGCGCACGCTGGGGTTGGACGTGATCATCACCGATCATCACTTGCCGGAGGAGGCGCTGCCGCCGGCGCTTGCGGTGCTCAATCCTAATCGCGCGGATTGCCCGTACCCGGACAAGAACCTGTGCGGGGCGGGCGTGGCGTTCAAGCTGGTGCAGGCGTTGATGCGCAAGCTGGCGTGGCCGGTGGACAAGATTCGGCGCTATGAGGAAAGCTTCCTCAAGATTGTGGCGTTGGCCACGGTTGCCGATGTTGTTCCTTTGCAGGCGGAGAACCGCATCATCGTCAAATACGGGCTGACGGGGCTGAAATCGGTGCGCAATACGGGGCTGCGCGCGCTGCTGAAGGTGAGCGGGTTCGAGGACGGAGCGGCTCCGTCGGCGGGGCAGGTGGCGTTCCGCATCGCGCCGCGGATCAACGCGGCCGGGCGGATGTCGCACGCCGAGGAGGTGATAACGCTGTTCACGACGGCGGATGAAGCGAAGGCGCATGAGATCGCGTCGAAGCTTCACGATCTGAACGCGGAACGGCAGCAGACGGAAGCGGAGATCGTGGCCGCGGTGTTGGAAGAATGCGCGGCGGCGCCGGTGACCGACGACATGGCGGGGCTGGTGTTCTGCGGCAAGGGCTGGCATCGCGGGGTGCTGGGCATCGTTGCCAGCCGGCTGGTGGAGCGCTTCTGCCGTCCCGTGCTGGTGCTGAGCGAGGAGGAGGGCGAGGCGTCGGGTTCGGGGCGGAGCATCGCGCCGTTTCATTTGTTGGATGCGCTGGAGTCGATGCGCGACATCTTCAGCCGGTTCGGCGGGCACCGCATGGCGGCGGGGCTTACGATGGATGCTTCGCGGCTGGAGGAGTTCCGGGCGCGCTTCAACGAGTACGCTCTGGCGCGGCTGACCGCGGAGGATTTTCGTCCGCACATCGAAGTGGATGCGGCGGTGGGCCTGGAGGAATTGAACGATGGGAGCGTAGCGGAGGTGCTCTCGCTGGCTCCGTTTGGGGCGGGCAACCCGGCTCCGCAGTTCGAGGTTTACGATGATGAGTTTGTGGGGCCGCCGTCCGTATTCGCCGAGAAGCATCTGCGGCTGCGGCTGCGGCAGAACGGCCGTTTTCTGCAGGTGAAGGCGTGGCACGCCGCCGAGCGCATCGATGAATTGCAGGCCGGGACGCGGCTGGATGCGATCGTCACGCTGGAAGAGGATGCATACTCGGCCTCGCGCGGGTATTCGCCGTGGAGCGCCCAACTCCGCGATTGGCGCCGGCACGGAATAGAATAGAGGAACCCTCATGAACCGGCGTACCGCAATCAGGTCACTCTTTTCGGCATCGTCTCTGCTGCCCGCCGTGCTGTCCGACTTATCCGCGGCCACCGATGCGGCAAATCCGCTTGCTCCGCGGGCTCCGCACTTTCCGTCCAAGGCGAAGCGGGTCATCTTTCTCTATCTGAGCGGCGGCGCGTCGCATGTGGACAGTTTCGATTACAAGCCCAAGCTGATTGCCGATCACGGCAAGACTGTGGCGGGAGGGCGCAACGGTAAAGGCCACCTTTATGCGCCGAAGTGGGAGTTCCGTCCGCGCGGGCGGTCGGGGCAGATGATCAGCGAGTTGTTTCCGCACATCGCTTCGTGCGCCGACGACATCTGCCTGATCCGGTCAATGCGAAACGATCACAACGATCATTTCGAGGCGACGCTGGGGATCCACACGGGCTCGGTGACGTTTGCGCGGCCGAGTTTCGGCGCGTGGGTCAGCTACGGGTTGGGGACGGAGAATCAGAACCTGCCGAGCTTTGTGGTGCTCGCTCCGGAACTGCCCTACGCTGGGGGACAGAACTGGTCGAGCGATTTTCTGCCGGGGTGCCATCAAGGGACGCGGATCGTGCCGGGCACGGAGCCGATTCCGAACATGCACCGCCGCGCGGTGTCGCCCGAGTTGCAGCAACTCGAACTCGGTTTGCTGGACTTTTTCAACAAGCGGCATCAGGCTCCGCGGGGGGATGACCCGGCGCTGGCGGCGCGCATCAAGTCGTTCGAGACGGCGTACGGGATGCAGATGGAAGCGCCGGATCTATTCGATTTTTCGCGCGAGTCCGACAGCACGCTGGCGATGTACGGGCTGGAGCGGGGATCGACGAAGGGCTTCGCCTGGCAATGCCTGGTGGCCCGACGCATGGCGGAGCGGGGAGTGCGCTTCATTGAATTGATCGACACGGGGGCAAGCCGCAATTGGGATGCGCACGGGGACATCGACACGCATGTGCCGCTGGCGAAGAACGTCGATCAGCCGGTGGCGGCGCTGCTGAAGGATCTGAAGGCGCGCGGGATGCTGGAAGAGACGCTGGTGGTGTTTACGACGGAGTTCGGCCGCACGCCGTTCCGCGCCGATCCGAACAACAAGGGCCGGGAGCATCATTGCCATGCGTTTTCGTCGTGGATTGCCGGCGCGGGCACGAAGCCAGGGATGTCGTACGGAGAAAGCGACGATTACGGGATCGCGGTGGCGAAGGACGAGGTGCACCTGCACGACTTTCATGCGACGCTGCTGCACCTGCTGGGGTTCGAGCACACGAGGCTAACCTTCCGTCATGCGGGCCGCGATTACCGGCTCACGGACATCGCGGGCAAAGTGATTCCAGGGCTGATCGCCTGATGCCGAAGGATCACAGCTACGCGATCACCGTGGAGTGGACGGGCAACCGGGGCGAAGGCACGAAGGACTATCGAGCCTACAGCCGCGACCACGAGATCCGGGGGGCGGGGAAGATTATCGCGGGGTCGTCGGATACGGCGTTTCGCGGCGATGCGCAACGGTTCAATCCGGAGGAATTACTGGTTTCGACGTTGAGTTCGTGTCACATGCTGTGGGTGCTGCATCTGTGCGCGGAGGCGGGGATAGTGGTGACGAGCTATGCGGATGAAGCCTCGGGGACGATGCGGGAGAACGCCGACGGGTCAGGGGAGTTTTTGGAAGCGACGCTGCGTCCGCGGATGACGATCACGGATTTCACGCGGATCATGGATGCGATGGAGATTCACGACAAAGCGCACCAATTGTGTTTTATCGCGCGGAGTGTGAAGTTTCCCGTGCACCATGAGCCTGTTATCGTGCCTGAGGATTAGGTCACCGATTTCGATGCCGGCAAGACAACGCAAGCGACTTCCCCTAATCCACCCCGGCGATGTTCTCGAAGACGTGCTCCGGGAAAGCTGCCTGACGGTCAATTCCCTTGCCATGGCGCTCCGAGTGCCCGCCAATCGCATCGGGGCCATTGTGAAAGGGCAGCGAGGCATCAGCGCGGATACGGCGCTGCGTCTGCCACGCTACTTCGGAACCTCGGCGCAGATGTGGGTGAATCTCCAATCGAAGTACGACCTGGCCGTTGCTGAAGACGAACTGAGCAAGCGAATCGAGCGGGAAGTTCTGCCGCGCAGTGCGGTCTGAGTCAGCCCGTCTTCGGCGTTCGCCAGACGAGCAGCAGAAGTCCGGCGCCGAGCACAACGGCGAAAGCGCCGCCTTGCCAGCCGGAAGCGACGCTCCATAGTTCGAAGCGATTGGGGTCCTGCTTGTCGTAGATGAGCTGCACAATCTGATCCCTGCGCAGGCGGACAGAGTTGCGGTAGTCACGGCGAAGGACGGATACGCGATACATGCGGCCGGTTGCTTTTTCCTGGAACTCCAGATCGGCGATGTACTGGCCACGGACGGGGGGATCGAGCGCGCGCACATCGACTACCTTGGCGCGGCGGCGCTCTCCGGTGAGCAGAAGGGGCAGCGCATCGAGCAACGGCGGCAATCCGATGAGCAGGCAGAGCGCTCCGAGGGCGGTGAGCAGATACACTCCCTTGGGGATCAACTTCCCGTCGCGGACCAGAGTGCCCCGGAGCATCGCCGGCTTCAGTTCATAAGGGCGAAGGCGTAGATCTGGCTACCGACGGCGATGGCGACATACTGCCGGTTATCGAACATGTAGGTCATGGGCGAGGTATGGAGCGTTTCGGTGAAGGGGAAGCTCCAGAGGCGCTTGCCGGTGGCGGCGTCGGCGGCGGCGAGCGCATCGCCGTCATCGCCGAAGAAGACGAGGCCGCTGGCGGTGGAGAGTGTACCGCTCCAGCTATCGGCTCCGCCTTCCTGCGGGAGTTCCCACACGGCCTTGCCGGTTTGAATGTCGAATGCGCGGAGCACTTTTTGCGGCTTTTCATCGGGAACGCGGCTGCCTCCGCCGCCGACGTAGGCGCGGCCGGCGGTCCAGGGTCCGGCTGGGCGCTTGGTGTAGATGGCGCATTTTTCCAGGGTGTTGACGTAGAAGAGCTTCGTTTGCGGGCTGTAGGAAGTGGAGAAGAAGTTGGCTGCGCCTTCCACGGCGGGGCAGATGAGGCGTCCTTCGGCGGTGGGCACCTGATCGGGGTTCATGATGGGACGTCCGTCGGGGGCGATGCCTTTGGCCCAGGTGAGTTTCTTGACCATCGGGGTGGCGGCAAGCATTGTGCCGTTGACGCGGTCGAGGACGTAGAGGAAGCCGTTGCGGCTGGCTTGGAGCAGCAGCTTGCGCGGTTGTCCTTTCCACTGCGTATCGACGAGGACGACGGGTTGAACGGCGTCCCAATCCCACTCATCGTGGGGAGTGGCCTGGAAGTGCCATTTGAGCTTGCCGGTATCGAGATCGAGGGCAACGATGGAGCAAGTATAGAGGTTGTCGCCCTTGCGGTTGTCGCCGTTGAAGTCGGGGCCGGCATTTCCGGTGGTCCAATAGACGGTGCGGAGGGCGGGGTCGTAGGAGCCGGTGAGCCAGCCGGGGCCGCCGCCATGCTCGATGTCGGGCCCGTCCCAAGTTTCCGATCCTTTTTCGCCAGGGGCGGGGACGGTCCAGAAGCGCCAGACTTCCTTGCCGGTCTGCTGATCGTAGGCGGCGACGAAGCCGCGCACGCCTTCCTCACCGCCGGCGGTGCCGGCGACGATCAGGTTCTCGATGGCGAGGAGGGATCCGGTGGTGTTGTAGTTTTTGCGGTAATCGGCCATTTCGGTTTCCCAGAGGATCTGGCCGGTGAAACGGTTGAGGGCGACGAGGTGGGCGTGGTCGGTTTGAAAGAAGAGTTTGTCGCCGGAGATGGTTACACTGCGGTTGTTGCCGATGGAGCGGGCGTTGCCGGTGAGGCCTGGGGTGATGGGGCGGCTGTAGGTCCAGAGGCGGGCGCCGTTGCCGGCATCGAGGGCGATGACGGTGTTGGTGTGGGGCATGTAGAGGATGCCGCCGACGACTTGAGGGGTGCCTTGGAGGCGGCCCGATTCAGGGACGGGGAAGACCCACTTTGGGGCAAGCTTGGAGACGTTGAGGGGGGTGATCTGCTTCATCGTGGTGTAGCGGTTGCCGTCGAAGGTTCCATGGAGGCTGGGCCAATCCGATTGCGAGGTGACGCGGCGATAGCGGTTTCCCTCTTTGCGCAGTAGAAGCAGTTTCTGATCGTCTGTGCGTAGTTGGACGGCGGGCCCGTTGTTTCCGATGGCGAGCCCTTCCACGACCGAGGCGTCGGTCAAGGTGAGCTTCATGCGCTCCGGGAGGGGGCCGCGCCTGCGGCGGCCTGTGGCGAGCGTGCGCATGTAGGCGACAAGCTGCTCCATCTCTTCGTTGGGCAAGGCAAAGGCGGGCATGCCGCGCAGGGGGATACCGACCTTCACGACGGTGGCGAGTTCGTTGTTGCCGGGGGTGCGCTGGATCTTCGAAAGAATGGAGGGGCCGTGCTCACCGCCGTTGGCATCGGGGCCATGGCAAACGGAGCAACGTGTTTGATAGGACTGCCGGCCGGCGGCAGACGGTTGTTGCGCGGCCAGGGCTGCCGCGGAGGCGATTACAGCAATGAGAAGCATGGCGAGACTTACTCGCCTAGTATAGTCGCTTCCAGTTGCCCGCCGGGGCGGGAGTTTAAGTGTGGGAAAAAGGACAGAAATAGAGTTGAATTGGACCCGGATAGGTTATCCGCGTGTCTTTTTTTGCTTGCAATGAGGACAATCAAGAGATATCTTAGGGGTAATCAATATCTTTAGATCAGCCGGTTCACGGGCCTCGACTCCGTGCCGGTTCCAGCCCGCCTCCGCTGGGTGTTCAAGGTCTCTTCTTGTCAACCTTATACGAGCAGTCCGCTCCAGCTTTGTACGTTTGCGGTTTGGGGTCATCGGCCGGGGGGCTTGAAGCGCTGAGCGCTTTCCTCCAACAGATTCCTCACACGGGCCGCTTTGCTTTCGTGGTGGCGCAGCATCTGTCGCCGCAGCATCCGAGCATGCTGGCGGAGTTGCTGGCGCGGGAAGCGGCCATCGACGTCGTCGAAATCAAGGACGGCATGAAGATAGAGGCGGATGCCGTCTATGTGACACCTCCGGCGTGGGATGTGGAAGTGGCGGAGGGCAAGTTGCGGCTGCGCGAGCCGGACAGCAAGATGCCGAAGCCATCGGTGGACCGGCTGTTCGAGTCCATTGCGAGGGAATATGGGGCGATGGCGCTGGCGGTGGTACTTTCGGGGACGGGATCGGACGGGTCGCGCGGGGCGAATGCAGTCAAGTCGGCAGGCGGACACGTGTTCGTGCAGGATCCGGCGACGGCGCGCTATGAGGGGATGCCTGCCGCGGCGCTGGACACTGGCTGCGCCTACGGATCGGATTCGCCGGAGCGGTTATGGAAGCGCATCGAGGAGATGCTGCACGGCACGCACCTGATCTGGCGGCAACTGGACAAAGAGACGCTGGTGGAAGGGGTGCTGCAGGAGATCCGGCGGGTCACCAGCATCGACTTTCGGGGCTACAAGCGGGGCACGCTGGCACGGCGCATTTACCGGCGGATGCGGGCTTTGGGAGTGGATGAAATCTCCGGATATCTGGATCTGCTGAAGACGGATGAAGGAGAGGCGCGGCGGCTGAGTCAAAGCTGCCTGATCTCGGTGACGGGGTTCTTTCGGGATGCGCCGGCGTTCGACCGGATGCGCCACCTGATGGCGGTTCATCTGTCGCGGACAGCGAACGACATCCGCATCTGGGTGCCGGGCTGCGCGACGGGGGAGGAGGCGTATTCGCTGGCGATGTTGTGCCACGACATCGCACCGCAGCGGCGGGTACAGATCTTCGCGACCGACATCGACGCGGATGCGGTGGAAGTGGCGCGGCGCGCGGTTTATTCCGATGCCAGGTTGCGTGGCGTGGACCGGGCGTTCCGGGAGCAGTACTTTCTGGGGGAAGGCCAAGCCTTCAAAGTGGTGAAGTTCATACGGGATTCGGTGATCTTCGCGCGCCACGACGTGCTGCGCGATCCGCTGTTCGTGAATCTGGATCTGATCAGTTGCCGGAATTTCCTGATTTATCTGCGGCCGCCGGTGCAGTTGGAGCTGCTGCGCAAGTTTCATTACGCGCTGCGTCCGGCGGGCATGCTGTTTCTGGGCAAACCGGAAACGGCGCCGGAGGATGTTTTCGAGACGCTGGAGCAGCGGGCGAAGATCTTCCGTGCCAAGACACTGCCGACGCCGGTGAAGGCGGCGTTCCATGCGGTGCACACGAGAAAGCCAGAGCGGCTGCGGCAGGCGGCGACCGGCGCGGCGGGACGCAACGAGCAACTGCGCTCCGTGCTGCTGAGCCAGTTTGTGCCGGCGGCGGTGCTGGTGGATGCGGCGATGCGGATTCTGGACACGCATGGGGATGTGGGACGGTACCTGACGTTAAAGCCGGGCGGTGTGGACATGACGCTGCTGACGCTGGCTCCGAAGGCTCTGCAGGCGGCGTTGCGGGCGCAACTTTATCATTGCCGGCGGAGTGGAAAGCTGAGCCGCAGTTTTCCGCGGCCGGTGGAAGTGCAGAACCGCATGGCGTTTCTGCAGACGGTGGTGATGCAGGCTCCGGCGTCCACTCCGCAGGAGCCGGTGTTCGTGGTGGCGTTCACGGAAGTGCCGCAACAGGCGGCGGGCGCGCCGGAGGTTTCGGACTCCGGCTCCGACCGGTCCGGGCAGATGGAGCGCGACCTAATCGTCATGCGCGAGAACCTGCATTCGGCCATCGAAGAGCTGGAGACGTCGAACGAGGAATTGCAGACACTGAACGAAGAGTTGCAGTCGAACAACCAGGAGTTGCAGGCGACGAACGAGGAGTTTCAGGCGGCCAACGAGGAGTTGCATTCGGCGAACGAAGAACTGGTGACGGTGAACGAGGAACTGGAACAGAAGTCGGTGCAACTGGCGGCGGCGGTGGAAGACCTGGGGAACGTTCAGAACAGCATTCAATCGCCGATGCTGGTGGTGGATGGCGCCTGCCATTTGCGGCAGTCCAATTTGGCGGCGGAGCGCGAACTGGGGCTGACGGCGGGGGCGGGACGGCCGTTGGTGCTGTGCATGGATCACGACCTGGGGGTGAAGCTGGAGGCGCAGGTGCGCAAGGTGCTTGCGTCGGGGCGCGCGACGGAGTGGAAATTACTGCTGGGCAAGAAGCACTACAACGTGGTCACCAATCCATACCGCTCCGGGGACGGCAACGACTGCACCGGGGCGGTGGTTCTGTTCCACGACACGACGGGAATGGTGAAAGCCAACCAGAGATATCAGGTGACCGAATCGCGGCTGCGGGCGATGACGGCGCAGCAGACATCGATCATCAACGGCATCCCGGCGCAAATCGCGCTGGTGGGCCATGACGGATTGATCCACGCGGTGAACGAGCAATGGCGGAGCTTCTCGGAGCATTATCCGGTGTTCGGCGAATCTTTGCTGGTGGGCAAGAACCTGGTGCGGCTGTTCACGGAATCGTCGGGAGAGGCGAAGGAGCCGGCGCAGGCGATGGCGATGGCGCTGCAGAAGATTCTGGCCGGAAACGCGCAGAGCTTCTCGATCGACTATCCGTGCCATTCGCCATCGCAACAGAGGTGGTTCAAGTGCCAGATCAGTCCGTTTCCGATCGACGGGCGGAACGGCGCCCTGGTGACGAAGATGGACATCACGCGGCAGACGCAGATGTACGAACAGATGAAACGGCAGCACGTCGCATTGCAATCGACGTTGAACGCAGTGTTCATCACCGACGCGGAGGGGAAGATCGACTGGGCCAACGATGCGTTCCAGCGGCTGAGCGGGTATGCGTTGAAAGACGTATTGGGGAAGAAGCCGTCGTTTCTCAACTCGCCGGAGGATGTGCAGCGGTATGAGTCGATCATCGGGGAGTGTTTGTCGGGGGGCAGCATCTGGCAAGGCGAAGTGTTGCAGAAGGCCAAGGACGGGAAGCTGTACGTGGCGCATCAGACGGTCACGCCGATCCCGAGCACGCGAGGGGAGCTGACGCATTTCGTGTTCGTGCAGGAAGATCTGACGCGCCACAAGCAGGTGCAGGAACGGATGCTGTACGTGGCGGAGCACGACACGCTGACCGGGCTGCTGAACCGCAAGAGCTTCCAGGAGAGGCTGTCGGATGCTATTGAACGGCGGACGCAGACGGGCGGATCCATCGCGGTGCTGTTTCTGGATATCGACCGTTTCAAGGAAACGAACGATACGCTGGGGCACCTGGTAGGGGACCAACTGCTGGTGGAGATGGCGGGGCGGCTGAAGCAGAACCTGCGCGAGCGCGACGTACTGGCGCGTTTCGGCGGCGATGAATTCGTGATGTTCCTGGAGGATCTGACAAGCAGGGAAGGGCTGAGCCTGGTGGTGGACCGCATCCAGCACAGCCTGACGCGTCCGTTCGAGATCGAGGGGCGGAGCCTGTTCTCGTCGGCGAGCATGGGGGCGGCGATATTTCCCGAAGACGGGCGCACGGTGGAAGACCTGTTGAAGAACGCCGACCACGCGATGTACCGGGCGAAAGCGGAAGGGCGGCGCGGGTTCCGTTTCTACGATGAGCGGCTGGAGACGGATGTGATCGAGCGGCTGAGCGTGGAGCGGGAACTGAGCAGGGCTTTGGAATCGCGTCAACTGTGGACCGCTTTCCAGCCGCAGTGGCAACTGCACAGCGGGTTGATCTCTGGCGCAGAATGCCTGCTGCGGTGGGATCGGGCGCAGGCGCCTCCGCTGCCGGTGAGCCGGATCATCACGATTGCGGAGGAGTCCGGGCTGATTCTGCCGATCGGGCAATGGCTGATTCGCGAAGCGATCACGCGGCTGGGGCGCTGGGTGCGGATGGGGATGAAGACGCGGATGTCGATCAATCTTTCGGCAGTGCAGTTTCACCAGCAGGATGTGTTTTCGATCATCGTGGACGCGCTGCGGGCGGAGACTCTGCCGGCGAATCTGCTGAAGGTGGAGATTACGGAAAGCGTGCTGTTGCACAAGTCGAAGCGGGTGGCGGAGACATTGCACGCCTTGCACGGCGCGGGGGTGGGGCTGGTGCTGGACGACTTCGGCACGGGCTATTCCTCGCTCAGCTATCTGCAGCAGTATCCGATTGAGACGGTGAAGATCGACGCCTCGTTCGTGCGCGGCATCGGGCTGAACCGGAACGATGAAGCGATTGTCGCTGGCATTGTGCAGATGGCGCACTCGCTGGGACAAAACGTGGTCGCCGAAGGAGTGGAGACCGCGGTTCAGCAGGACTTCCTGCGGGCCTGCCGCTGCGACGAAGCACAGGGTTTTCTCTTTTCGGAGGCGGTGCCGGCCGAGGCTTTCGAGAAGCTGCTGGCGGCGAAACCTGCTCTGGATGCGAAGAAGATGAAAGCCGGAACACCTTAGGAATCGGGAAAGGAAGGAACGATGGAGGAGCGGGCGCACGAAGTTCTCGGACAGCAGGAGCCGATGCTGGTGGTCGGCATCGGAGCAAGCGCGGGAGGGTTGGAGGCGCTGCAGCGCCTGTTCGATGCAATGCCCGCCAATAGCGGAATGGCGTTCGTGGTGATCCAGCATCTTTCGCCGGACTTCCACAGCATGATGGACGAACTGCTGAGCCGGCACACGGCGATGAAGATTCTCTCGGTGACGGACCATGCGGCGATTGAACGGGACACCGTGTACTTGCTGACGCCTGGCAAGCAGATGGTGGCGACGAACGGATTCCTGCAATGTTACGACCGTCCGACGGGGCCGGGCGTGAACATGCCGATCAACATATTTCTTCACTCGCTGGCGGCGGCCTACGAGGACCGCGCGGCGTGCATCATTCTATCGGGGACGGGCAGCGACGGGATGTTGGGTGTGCAGGACGTGTATCATGCGGGCGGGCTGGTGCTGGTGCAGAACCTGGAATCGGCGCGCTTCGACGGGATGCCGAAAAGCGCCATCGGATCGGGGAAGGTGCATGCGGTGCTGCCGCCGGAGGAGATGCCGGCGGCGCTGGTGGAAGGCATCGTGGGCGCGAAGGCGGAAGCGGCGGGCGGGGAGCAGGGCGGCAAGAGCGCGGGGCTGCCGGAGATTCTGGAGCGGCTGAACACGGTCTACGGGCTCGATTTCGGGCAGTACAAGAGGGGGACGATATCGCGCCGAATCCTGCGGCGGATGTCGATGGTGCGGCGCGAGAGCATCCAGGAGTATACGAGCATTGTGCTGTCGGACACGCGGGAGTTGGATGCGCTGTACTGCGATCTGCTGATCGGAGTGACGACATTCTTTCGCGACCCGGAGGCGTTCGAGCAGTTGGAGAAGCAGATCGCGCCGCGCCTCTTGAAAGAGGCGAGCGGGGGGGAGTTGCGTCTGTGGGTGGCGGGATGCGCGACCGGCGAAGAAGCGTACTCGATGGCGATGATGTTTCTGGAGTGCGCGGACAAACTCGGCATCGTGCCGCGACTGAAGATTTTCGCCACCGACGTGCATCGCGTTTCGCTGGAGCATGCTTCGATCGGCTGGTATCCGGCGGAGAGCGTGGAGACGTTGTCCGAGGGACGGCGCAAGCGATTCTTCACCCGTGAGGGAGAGGGCTACCGGGTGAACGCGGAGTTGCGCAACCTTGTTCTCTTCACACAGCACAACCTTCTGCGCGATCCGCCGTTTACGAAGATGAGCCTGGTGAGTTGCCGCAATGTGCTGATCTACTTTCAGCCGGAAGCGCAACGCCGGGCGTTGCTGTCGTTCCAGTTTGCGTTGAAGGTGGGCGGAGTGCTGTTTCTGGGTCCGAGCGAAGGCGCGGGGGAGATGGAAGCCGATCTGAGCACGCTCGACCGCTATTGGAAGCTGTACCGGAAGGAGCGCGACACCCCGATCAATACGGAGATCAACGTGCTGGGGCCGCCGCCGTTGACGCGGTCGCGGACAGTCGGTTCGGACCCGAGGCTTTCGCGGGCGTACGAGACCGTACTGCAGCGGTATGTACCGTCGGGGTTCCTGTTGAACGAGTACCAGGAAATCATCCACGTGTTCGGCGAAGCGCACCGGTACCTGACGCCGACGCCGGGGCGCATGCGCACCGATGTGCTGACGCTGACCGGAGGCGACATGCGGCTGGCGCTCTCTTCGGCTCTGCATGGGGCGCAGAAGCGGCAGGAGAAGGTGGTGTTCAAGGGCGTCCGCATCCATGACGACGAAGACGAGCGGCGGGTGACGGTGGCCGTGGATCCGCTGCCGGACCGCAACACGGGGGCGAATCATTATCTGGTTCTGTTTGAGGAAGGAGCGGCAGCCGCGGCGGAAGCGCCGCCGGACGATGCGATCGACTTGAGCGGGCATTCGCAGGACCGGCTGATCCACCTGGAGCGCGAGTTGCAGCATACACGGGAATCGCTGCAGAGCACCGTGGAGGAACTGGAGTCGAGCAACGAGGAGTTGCAGGCGAGCAACCAGGAACTGGTGGCGGCGAACGAGGAATTGCAGAGCGTGAACGAGGAGTTGCACTCGCTCAACCAGGAACTGTACAGCGTCAATTCGGAATACCAGCAGAAGATACTGGAGCTGAATCAGGCGACCAACGATTTGGAAAATCTGATGCAATCGACGGAGATCGGCACGGTTTTTCTCGACCGCAACGCATGCATCCGGTTGTTCACGGTGTCCGCCGGGCAGATCTTCAATCTCATCGCCAAGGACATGGGGCGCGATATCCGGCACATCCGCACACGGATTCAGGACGAGGAGATTTTTGCGGCGATCGAAGGGGCGCTGGAGCGGGGGGTGACGAGCGAGCGCACGATATCGGGGCCGGAGCAGCGCTACTTTCTGCGGAAGGTTACGCCTTACCGGGGCCGCGACGGGGTGGTGACGGGAGCGGTGATTACGCTGGTGGACATCACGTGGGCGTTGGAAGCCGAGCAGCGGTTCAACCAGGTTTTCGAATCGGTGGGCGCTCCGGTGGCGCATGTGGCGGCGGACGGGCGCTGGCTGCGTGTGAATCCGGCGCTGAGCCAGTTGCTGGGATACACGCGCGAGCAGTTGCTGACCAAGACGATTCAGGACGTGACGCACGCCGAGGACCTGGGCAAGTGGCGCAACGGCGCGGACGGGCAAAGCAGATTGCGGCTGCTGCGGAGCGATGGAACCGCGTTGTGGCTGGTGGTGCAATGTTCGGGGGTGGAGAGCGTGGGCGATGCAAGGGGCTATCTGCTGTGCACGTTCACGGATGTGACGCGGATGGTGGAGACGGAACAGCGGCGCATGATGGGGGAATTTTCGTTGAGTTCGGCCTCGTATGCGATCGCGTGGACGAGCGATGCGGGGAAGATGCTGCGCACGAACGCGGCGTTCCGGAGGTTGTTCGGGTATTCGGAGGAAGAGCTGCGGGATGTGCAGTTGCCGGACCTGGTGCCGCTAAGCGGACGGGCGACATGGGCCGACTTCTGGTTGTCGATGGGAGAAGACACGAGGCACCAGTTGGCCGCTCTCGGGCAGAGGAAGAACGGCAGCGCGTTCGCCATGGAAGTGGAGGTGACTCCGTTCCAGTTCGAGGGGAAGGACTATTGCGTGCTTTTTGTGCGGGAAGTGGCGGACGCGGTGGACGCGCAGGGGAACGGTCTTGCGCCGTGCGGGCTCTTCTCGCTCAATCGCGAAGGGGCGCTGATTCAGGTGAACACGAAGGGAGCTGAGTGGATCGGCCTGGATCGGGCGGATCTGCTGGGCAAGCCTCTGGAAAGCCTGCTGACGGCGGAGAGCCGGGACGAATGGAAGCGCCAGTCGGAGAGCGGCGACGTGGTGCGGACGATGGATCTGGATTTTGTCCGCAAGGACGGCTCGACGGTGAGCGTGCAATGGCACGCTGCCGAGGCGCACGATGCAAGCGGGCAATTGTTGGCGACGCACGGGACGATTTGCCCTCCGGCGGCGGAACAACTGCGGCGGGGAATGCAGAATCTGCCCGCGCCGATTGTGGTGTTTCGCGCGGATTTGAGCGCCGTGCTGTACGCCAGCCGCGCGGCGGAGGAGTTGCTTGGCATCGCGACGGGCGGGTGGGATGGTATGCCGGTGGTGGAGTTGTTCGATGGATGCGATGGGCGGCAGGAGCGGCAGACGGTCACGATGAAGGGCAACGGCGGATGGCACCTGGATGTCCGCATGATGCCGCTGGAGTGGGCGGGGGAACCGGCGGTGATGGCTGTATTGGCGAAGGCG
>JAEUQG010000438.1 GCA_016789755.1 Bryobacterales bacterium | reverse complement strand
TTGTTTTATTAGGGGGGGAGGGAGGACGGGAGACAGAAGACGGAAGTCGGGAGGGCAGGGCTGGAGCCCTGCGCTACCGGCACGATGAGTGGGGTGGGGGTTAGGGTTTGGGCGGCGCGGTTTGGGCCGGCGGGGGTGCGCCCGCGGCCTTTTCTTTTTCCTTTTTGGCCGGTGCCTTGTCCTTTACGGGACTGATGATGACGTGATAGCTGCGTCCTTCGAGGCGAGGGTTGCCCTCAACGGCGCCGACTTCGGCGAGATCGGCGGCGAAGCGCTGGAGGAGTTTCTGGCCCAGGTCGGTGTGGGCGATCTCGCGTCCGCGGAACTGGACGATGGCTTTGACGCGGTTGCCTTCCTTAAGGAAGCGGATGGCGTGGTTTCGTTTGAACTCGTAATCGTGGTCATCGGTGTTGGGGCGGAATTTGAGCTCCTTCACCTGAATGACGTGTTGTTTCTTTTTGGCCTCGTGCTGTTTCTTTTTCTGCTCGTATTGCCACTGGCCGTAGTCCATGGCTTTGGCGACGGGGGGTTCGGCAGTGGGGGAGACAAGGATAAGATCGAGGCCGAGTTCCTGAGCCCTGCGGATGGCCGCGGGGGTGGGCAAGACTTCGACGACACCGTCGGGAAAGACCGCGCGGACCTCCCGGGCACGGATGGCTTCATTGACATTCTCGCGGATGCGAGTTCGGCGTGGGGGGAAATTTCTTGGTGGAAACATTCGTTAAACAGATACGCTGTGCTGCTAGATCGCTCCTTTCAGAAACAAATAAGGGATGACCGTTGGTTTACCGCGGACATCCCCGTTTGTAAAGATCGTAGATAGCCCTTAGTGTAATCGGAATAGAGGCCGGTGTCCATGGGGGGGGTAGGGGAAGCGGTTTGGGGAGCACGCCGGGAGCGCGGTAACCGCGATACACTAGAGGCAAGTCAGAAGGCTCTTGGTGACTCCACGTCAGTACCTCGCGATTTTTGTGTTCGCGGCCCCGGCGGCATTGCTGGGGCAACAGAACCAGTTGGATTTCAATCCGTCGTTGTTCAGCGTGATGGCGGCGATGAACGCAGCGGGATACGATGCGGAGATCGGCTCGCCGTCGAACCACGCGTTGCGCCATGAGTTGCGGAAGCATTTGGCGGCTAAGAATCTGCCGGTGGTTGCGGATTTGAAGCGGTTCTTTCGCGAGCACAAACAGGAGACGGATGCGCAGACGCTGAGCCAGTATGTATCGTTTGCGCTGGTGACGGACGGGCCGCCGAATTTCAAGTTCCGATTCCGATCGAACGAGATTCCGCCGGAGGTGACGGCGCTGGAGGGCTTGCAGGACCTGATGAAGCGGTTCCACGCGGATGCGCAGATGGATGCGATTTGGAAGCAAGTGCAGCCGCTGCTCGATTGCCAGATTGGGGGATGCAAGCTGAAGGACGGCAGTACGATCGAGGGCTATCACGACTCGGTGGTGCGGGCGGTGCAGGAGGTGAACGCGTATTTGCGGATTCCGTCGAGCGGCGGGGAGCGCTACCGATTTCAGATTTTTCTGGATTTGTTGGGGGCTCCGAATCAGGTGATCGCGAAGAGCTTCGGGGATGAATTTTACGTTGTGGTGACGCATTCGGGGCAACCGTCGGTGGAGGCGATCCGGCATTACTTCATTCAGTATTCGGTTTCGCCGCTGGTGATGCGGCAGCAGGAATTGCTGGAGACGAAGAAGGGATTAGGGGACTTCGCATTGCCGGCGCCGTTGCTTCCGGAGATTTATAAGAGAGACTTCGTGCTGTTGACGGAGAAGAGTTTCGTGAAGGCGGTGGAATCGCGGCTGGTGAGCGGGCCGGGGTCGGCGGCGCGGCGGCAGCAGATGATCGAGCAGGCGCTGGGGGAGGGGTACATCCTGGCTCCTTATTTTGGGGAAGCGCTGGCGGCGTATGAGAAACAAGAGCAATCGATGCGGTTCTACTTTAAGGAGATGGCGACGGCGATCGATTTAAGGAAAGAAGACAAGCGGCTGGAAGGGGTGCAGTTTGCGACGAAGGCGGTGACGCGGACGATCAAGGCTCCGGCGCAGGCGGCGCCAGTGCAGACGGCGGTGGAGAAGGAGCTGGAAGAAGCGGAGGATTTGCTGACGGGGCAGAAGCTGGAGGAGTCGCGGGCGAAGTTTCTGGGAGTGCTGCAGCAGACGGAGGCGAAGCCGGTGCAGGCGAAGGCCTATTATGGATTGGCGCGGGTGGCGGTCCGGCAGAACGATCCGGAGTTGGGGGAACGGCTGTTCCAGAAGGCGCTGGAGTTGGAGCCGGAGGACATGGTGAAAGCGTGGTCGCTGGTGTATTTAGGGCGGCTGGCGGACATAGCGGGTGAAGACGGCAAGGCGAAGACGCAGTATGAGGCGGCGCTGGCGGTGCCCGGAATCACGGAGCGGGCGAAGGAAACAGCGCAGAAGGGGATGGCAGGCGAATTCCGCCGAAAACAGCAATAATGGTTTTCTTGACAAGGAGTGTATCGATGAAGAAGTTTCTTTCCCTGACGATGGGACTGATCGCGGCGATCAGCCCGGCCCTTTGGGCGCAGAAGCAGCCGCAGCCGAAGTCGCAAAAGGAATTTGACGCAATTATGGCGATCCAGAACGCGCAGGATCCGGATGCGCGCATTGCGGCGGTGGAGAACCTGCTGACGAAGTTTGCGGATACGGAATTCAAGTCGTTCGCGCTGTATATTGCGACAGTGTCGGCGCAGCAGAAGAACGATTTCGACAAGCTGATGATTTACGGCGAGCGGACGTTGGAAGCGGACCCGAAGAACTACGCGACGATGCTGGTGCTGGCGAACGCGATTGCGGCGCGCACGCGGGAGCACGATCTGGACAAGGAAGAGAAACTGGGGCGGGTGGAGAAACTGGCGAAGCAGGCGACGGAGTTGCTGAAGACGGCGGAGAAGCCGAATCCGCAGTTGACGGATGAGCAGTGGGCGGGGGCGAAGAAGGATTTCGAGGCGCAGGCGCATGAATCGCTGGGGTTGGCGGCGATGGCGCGGAAGAAGTACGATGTGGCGATCAACGAATTCAAGACGGCGGTGGAAGCGAGCCAGGATCTGACGACGAGCGTGCGGCTGGGGCAGGCGTATAATCTGGCCGGGAAGCATGACGATGCGGTGGCGATTTTGGACAAAGTGATGGCGAACGCGGAAGCGCCGGCGCAGATCAAGCAGATTGCGCAGGCAGAGAAGGCGCGGGCGATTCAGGCCAAAGGAGCGAAGAAGTAAACACGCAAGCGATGAGTGCGGAGCTCGAACAGCTCGAATCCAGTATCGGATACCAGTTCCGGGACAGGAGTCTCCTGGATCGGGCTCTGACTCACAAGTCTTATCGTTTCGAGCGGCCGGCGGCGGCGCCGGGCGTTTTGGGGGATAACGAGCAGTTGGAGTTTCTAGGGGACTCGGTGTTGGGTTTTCTGGTGGCGGAACAGCTTGTGATTTTGTATCCGAGTTTGCCGGAGGGTGGGCTATCGAAGCGGAAGGCGCACCTGGTGAGCGCGCAGCGGTTGTATGAAGCGGCGGAGGTATTGGGGTTAGGGCGGTATTTGCGGCTGGGGCGTGGGGAGGAGATGAGCGGGGGCCGGTCGAAGCGGGCGCTGCTGGCGAATGCGTATGAAGCTTTGATTGCGGCGATGTATCTGGATGGCGGGCTGGAGGTGTCGCGGCGGTTTATTTTGACGCATGTGGTGGAGCCGTTCTCGAATGACGGGCCGGATGGGGAATCGGCGGTGAGCGATTTCAAGAGCGCGCTGCAGGAGTACACGCAGAAGCTGAAGTTGCCGACGCCGCGGTATTCGATTGTGAAGGAACAGGGTCCGGAGCACGCGAAGACGTTCACGGTGGAAGTGCGGGTGGGGAAGGATGTGGCGAGCCGGGCGGAGGGGAATTCGAAGAAGAGCGCGGGACAACGGGCGGCGCAGATTGCGTTGGAGGAATTGAACCGGGCGCATGCCGAGATGGGGTGAGAGCGATGCGGGCGATGGCGCACTCATTTTTCGAGGAACGCGTGGAGAGGTTACAGGAAGTACTCGGGCGCTTTGCGGCGGCGATGGAGGCGGCGGGGATCCCGTATGAGGTGGTCGGCGGGTTGGCGGTGTATTTCCAGGTGGAGCGGGCGGCTCCGGATACGGCGAGGTTGACGCGCGATATCGATGCGCTGGTGAACAGGCGGGACGTGGAGCGGATTGCGGAGGCGGCGGGGGCATTCGGATTTGAGTATCGCCATGCGGGCGGGGTAGACATGCTGGTGGACGGTGCGGCTCCTTCAGCGGCGAAGGCGATTCATTTGATTACCGAGGCTGGGCTGGAGATTGCGCCGGAGCGGCTGCAATCGGCGTGGGTGGCTCCGGTGGAGCACCTGGTGCGGATGAAGCTGACGAGCTACCGGCTGAAGGACCGGGTGCATGTGCAGGACATGGACGCGGCGGGGTTGATCGGGTCGGAAGTGGAAGGGAGACTGCCGGAGGGGGCTGCGGTTGCGGCTGGAAGAGATCCGGCGGAGCGAGTAGGGTCAGGCGGACCAGATCCAGACGTTGGCGGCCAAGTCGCGGCGGAGGGAATTGCGGCGGTGGAGGTAGTCGAGGTGGGCGAGGACTTCGAAGACGGCGAAGCGGTGATGGAAGGGGGCGAGGGGGCGGGACCAGAGATCGGAGACGAGGGCGTGGGCGGTTTTGGGGGTGTCGCGCAGGGCGTCTACGATCTGGCGGCAACGCTTGTCGTGGTGGGCTTTGGTGCGGGCGACGTAGTCGTCGAGGCCGGTGAAGACGGCTCCGTGGCCGGGGAGGATGCGATCGGCCGGACAGGCGGCAATGCGGTCGAGCGATAAGTAGAATTCGCCGAGGGCATCGTGTTCGGGGAGCCAGCCGATGTTGGGGGTGATGAACTGGAGGACATGATCGCCGGAGAGGAGCGTGCGGTGGGCGCGGTCGTAGAGGCACAAGTGGCCGGGGGAATGGCCGGGGGTGAGGACGAGTTCGAGTTCGGCGGCGCGGGTGGCGATGCGCTCTTCGCCGGTGAGAATGCGGTGGGGAATCAGCTCGACGAAGTTGCGGCGGATGCGTTCAAAGGAGCCTTCGATGCGTTCGATTAAGTCTTCGGGGACGCCGGCGCGATGGAGGACTTCATCGAGCCAGAGGGGTTTGCCGGCGCTGCGGGCGATGCGGGTCAACTGATCGAGCTCGGCGGCATGCATGTGGAGGCGGGCTCCGGTGAGATCGAGGAGGCGCCTGGCCTGGCCGACGTGATCGGGGTGAGTGTGGGTGAGGAAGATCTCGCGGATCTGGTGCAGTTCGACGCCGATGGAGGCGAGTTGGGCGGTGAGTTCGGCCCAGGATTCTTCGGTGCCGAGGCCGCAATCGACGAGCATGTAGCCGTGGCGGAGAGCGATCAGGTAGACGTTGACGTGATCGAGTTCGAAGGGCAGGGGCAGGCGCAATTGCCACAGGCCATCGGCGATGGGGAGGGGCGGGGTCAGCATGAAACCGGCGCGGCTACGGCGGATTCATGGGAATGACCGGCGTGATAGGAACTGCGGACGAGGGGGCCGGCCTCGACGTGAGCGAAGCCGAGTTCCATGCCGATGGTTTTGAGTTCGGCGAACTCTTCGGGCGAGACGTAGCGGAAGATGGGGAGATGCTTCGGGGAAGGGCGGAGGTACTGGCCGAGGGTGACGATATCGACGCGGTGGGCCTTGAGGTCGCGGAGGACCTGGATGACTTCGTCGCGGGTTTCGCCGAGTCCGAGCATGAGTCCGGACTTGACGGGGATTTCGGGGTTGCACTCTTTGGCGAAGCGAAGCATGTCGAGGGAGCGGGAGTAGCGGGCGCCGAGGCGAACCTGGCGATAGAGGCGGGGGACGGTTTCGGTGTTGTGATTGAGGACGTCGGGGCGGGCGTCGATGACGATTTTCATGGCGTCGTGGGCGCCCTGGAAATCGGGGACGAGGACTTCGACTTTGCAGCCGGGGACGCGGGCGCGGATGGCTTCGATGACCATGGCGAAGAGGAGGGCGCCGCCGTCTTTGCGGTCGTCGCGATTGACGCTGGTGATGACGGCGAAGCGGAGGCCGAGGGCTTCGACGGCTTCGGCGACGCGGCGGGGCTCATCGAAGTCGACGGGGAGGGGAGCGCCTTTCTGGACGGCGCAGAAACCGCAGCGGCGAGTGCAGACGTTGCCGAGAATCATGAAAGTGGCGGTACGGTGATTCCAGCATTCGCCGACGTTGGGGCAGGCGGCGGACTCGCAGACGGTGTGGAGGTTGAGGCGTTGGACGAGGGATTTGAGGTCGCGATAGTTGTCGCCGACGGGCGCGGGGGCGCGAAGCCAGTTGGGGCGATCTTGTTTCGGTTCCAGTTGGACGAGCACTGCTTTTATTGTAACGGGCCGGAGTGGGCTTTTCCGTTGGAGGTACGGTCGCGATAGACCTTGAGGACGGCCTCTTCGACGGCTTCGGGGGAGAGGTGGCTGGAGTCGATGTAGGCGGCGTCATCGGCCTGGCGCAGGGGGGCTTCGGAGCGGGTGGAATCGCGTTCGTCGCGGGCGCGGATTTCGGCGGCGACTTTGGCGAGGGATGAGGATTCGCCTTTGGCTTCGAGATCGCGGAGGCGGCGGGCGGCGCGCACTTCGACGCTGGCGTCGAGGTAGATTTTGACCTGGGCGTTGGGGAAGACATTGGTGCCGATGTCGCGGCCTTCCATGACGACACTTTGCGTTTCGCCCATTTGGCGCTGTTTATCGACGAGGGCGCGGCGGACGGCGGGGACGGCGGAGACTTTGGATGCGGCGTCGGAGAGCTGCTGGGTACGGATGAGGGCGGTGATGTCCTGGCCGTTGAGGGTGACGCCGGCGCCGCCGGCAGTGAGCTCGATTTGGGCGGCGAGGGCGAGCTGCTCGAGGCGATGCATGTCGTCGAGGGCGGTGTTGGTTTGGAGAGCCCAGAGCGCGACGGCGCGGTACATGGCTCCGGTGTCGATGTAGAGGAACCCGAGGCGGGCGGCGAGGCGTTTGGCGATGGTGCTTTTGCCGGCGCCGGCTGGGCCGTCGATGGCGATGATGATCTTACGGGACGGCATGTAATCTTTCAGTGTAATCCGTGCAAAGAGTTCGCATTGATGCATTGGAGCGATTTCTGGCAAACTGAAATTTGGAATCCCCACAAATCATAGTTCTCGATTCCGGTGGCCAGTATTGTCACCTGATTGCAAGAAAGGTCCGTGAATTCGGAGTCTACGCCGAGGTGCGGGCGTGCGAAACGCCGGCCGCGAAGATGGAGAGTGCCAAAGGCATCATCATCTCCGGCGGCCCGCGCAGTGTTTACGAAGCGGGCGCACCGATGGTGGACCGCAGCATCTTCTTACT
Organism: Bryobacterales bacterium; assembly: GCA_016789755.1. Classification (GTDB taxonomy): domain Bacteria; phylum Acidobacteriota; class Terriglobia; order Bryobacterales; family Bryobacteraceae; genus CADEFT01. The sequence goes on along the minus strand of JAEUQG010000438.1, from coordinate 2,007 downwards.
GCCGAACGCAACGCTGGGCATCTGCTACGGCCAGCAGTTGATGGCGTATCTGCTGGGCGGCGAGGTGCAGCGGGGAGAGAAAGGCGAGTATGGGATGGCGCGGCTGGACATCGACGCGCCGTCGCAATTGCTGGCGGAGGTGGCGGGGAACTCGCAGGTGTGGATGAGCCATCGGGACACGGTGAAGGCCGTGCCGCCGGGGTTTCGGGCGCTGGCGCATACGTCAACGTGCGGGATTGCGGCGATGGAAGACGGGGCACGGAAGCTGTTCGCCGTGCAGTTTCATCCGGAGGTGGCGCATACGCATCCGGGCAAGCAGATATTGCGCAACTTCTTATTCAATATCTGCGGGTGTCATCAGGATTGGGATCCGAGCCAGCGCATTCCGGCGGTGGAGGAATCCATTCAGAAGACGGCGGCGGGGCGGAAGGTATTTTTCTTCGTGAGCGGAGGGGTGGATTCGACGGTCGCTTATACGCTGTGTCTGCAGGCGCTGGGTCCGAATTCGGTGCACGGCGCTTATGTGGATACGGGGTTGATGCGGGAGCACGAGACGGAATTTGTGCGGGAGAACTTCGCGCGGCTGGGGGCGAAGAATTTCCAGATTGTCGATGCACGGAATGAATTTCTGGCTCCGCTGACGGGGATCACGGATCCGGAGAAGAAGCGGCACATTATCGGGGAGCAGTTTGTGGCGGTGCAGGAGAGGATTCTGCAATCGGGCCATTATACGGACGACGATTGGATTCTGGGGCAGGGGACGATTTATCCGGACACGATCGAGTCCGGGGGGACGACGAAGTCGGACAAGATCAAGACGCATCACAACCGGGTGGCGGGGATTCAGAAGCTGATGGATGCGGGGCGGATTGTGGAGCCGCTGAGCCTGTTCTACAAGGACGAAGTGCGGGAGATCGGGCGGGAGTTGCGGATTCCGGCGGAGATGCTGGACCGGCATCCGTTTCCGGGGCCGGGGCTGGCGATCCGCTGTTTGTGCGCGGGGTCGAAGGAAGAGACGCGGCGGATCGATGAGGGCTTTCTGCTGCCGGTGCACTCGGTGGGAGTGCAGGGCGATGAGCGGACCTACCGTCCGGCGCTGGCTCTGGACGAGATGCCGTCCGATGAGTTGTACGCGACGGAGCTGATCAACCGGTTGAGCAACATTAACCGGGTAGTGGCAACGGTGGGCTCGCATGTACCGATGAATCACATGCACGGGACGATGGGCACGATTACGGAGGCGCGGCTGGCGAGGCTGCGGCGGGCGGATGCGATTGTGCGGCGGATGAGCATGGAATCGGGGTTTGAGAGCAAAGTGTGGCAATTTCCGGTAGTGCTGCTGCCGGTGGGAACGGACCTGCATCCGGACAGCATTGTGCTGCGGCCGGTGGATTCGGTGGATGGGATGACGGCATCGACGGTGTTCATGGATCCGGCGCTGCTGGAGCGGATGGTATCGGAGCTGATGACGGTGGAGGGCGTGTGCACGGTCTTTTACGACCTGACTCACAAGCCTCCGGCGACCATCGAATGGGAGTGAGTGCGGACGACGATGCGGCTGCCGCCCTGCTCCTTTTCGACTTGAATCTGGGCGGGGAGGCGGGCGCCGAGTTCGGCGATGTGAGAGATGACGCCGACCATGCGGCGGTCGCGATCTTTGAGGCTGGCGAGGGCGGCGATGGCGGTGTCGAGGGTATCGGGGTCGAGGGAGGAGATGCCTTCGTCGATGAAGAGGGATTCGAGGCGGGTTTTGGCTCCATCCTCGGAGTAGCCGGCGATGCCGTCGCTCAAAGCGAGGGCAAGGGATAGGGAGGCGAGGAAGGATTCGCCGCCGCTCAGGGTGCGGACGCTGCGGCGTTCGCTGCCGTTCCAATGGTCGATGACGTGGAAGTCGTTGGAGCCGTCGCCGAGGGTGAGGGTGTAGCGCTTTTCGCTGAGATCTTCGAGTTGGACGGAGGCGGCGGCAGCGAGGCTTTTCATGGCTTCACGCTGGACGTAGGCGACGAA
>JAEUQG010000432.1 GCA_016789755.1 Bryobacterales bacterium | reverse complement strand
TAGGTCCGGAGAGGCGCCGCAAACGGGTTCACTCTTGGTACAGTAGAGCAGTGGCCTAGGGTGAAGGGTCCTCGATCGACCGTTCCTTAGCAGAGCTGCCCGCTCGCGCCAGCTCACGAATCGATACCTTTTACACGAACTAACACAAACCAAGACCCATGCCTTTTCAATTACAGCCTGTCAAAGAGTTCCTGGTGCTGCCGGCGCTGCCCAAGCAGCTCTCCAGACTCTCCGAGATTGCACACAACCTTGTCTGGAGTTGGGATCACACCATCCGGGCGGTTTTCCGCCGCCTGGACCCTGTGCTGTGGAAGACCAGCGGCCATAATCCGGTCCTCATGCTCGGCCACATCTCGCAAAGCGCCCTCGAAAAGGCTGCCAAGGATCAACGCTACCTCGCGGTTTACCGGCGCGCCTGCGAACTGCTGGACGCCTACATGCAGAAGACCGAGCCGAAGGAGAAGCTGGTGGCCTATTTCTCCATGGAATACGGGCTTCTCGAATGCATGTCCATCTACTCCGGCGGTCTCGGCATTCTTTCCGGCGATCACCTCAAAGCGGCCAGCGACGCCGAAATCCCGCTCATCGGCATCGGACTGCTCTACCAGCGCGGCTACCTCAACCAGCGGCTCAATCAGGACGGCTGGCAGATTGAGCGCAACCCGGAGAACGACTTTTACACACTGCCCGTCCAGCCGGTGCGCATCAACGGCGAAGATCTCATCGTGTCCGTGCAGCTTCCCTCCGGCCTGGTGCACATCAAGGTTTGGGTGATGCACGCCGGACGGGTGAACCTGTACCTGCTCGATACCAACATTCCTGAAAACTCGCTCGATGAGAACCGTGATATCACGGACATGCTCTACGGCGGCGATAACCACACGCGCATCAAGCAGGAAATCGTGCTTGGCATCGGGGGCACCCGGGCGCTCCGTGCCATGGGTCTCCAACCCACCGTCTATCACATGAACGAAGGCCACTCGGCCTTCCTCGCCGTGGAACGCATCCGCATGCTGATGCAGGAAAACGGCCTCTCTTTCGACGAAGCCTGGGAAGCCACGCGCAACAACAACGTCTTCACCACGCACACGCCCGTGCCGGCCGGCATCGATCTGTTCGATACCGGGCTGATGTACCAATATTTCAAGGATTACTGCGAACACTCGGGCATCCACTTCGACCAGTTGCTGAAGCTCGGCAAGCGCAATCTGAACGACCCCGGCGAGCCTTTCTCGATGGCCGTCAGCGCACTCCAGACATCCTCCTACCGCAACGCCGTCAGCGCCCTGCACCGCAACGTTTCGCAAACCATGTGGTCCGGCATGTGGCCCGAACTGCCCAACTGGGAAGTCCCCATCAGCCACGTCACCAACGGCATTCATCTCCCGACGTGGCTCAACGGCGAACTGGCCACCATTTTCGATCAGTATCTGCAACCGGACTGGCGCGACCGCCACGCCGACCCCAAGACATGGGAACTGGTGAAGGAGATCCCGTCGAGCGAGTTGTGGGAAGCGCGCCGCCACCGCAAGCGCATGCTCATCCAGTTCGCCCGCGAACGGCTGGTGCAACAGGGCATCGCGCGCAAAGCCTCGGCCGCGGAAATCAAGCGCGTGCACGAAGCGCTCGATACGGATGCGTTCACCATCGGCTTTGCCCGCCGCTTTGCCACCTACAAGCGCGCCACGCTGTTCTTCCGCGACGTGCAGCGGCTGAAGAAAATCCTGCTTCATTCGAAGATGCCCGTGCAGATCCTGTTCGCCGGCAAAGCGCATCCGAAGGATCATCCGGGCAAGGTGCTGATCCGCGAAATCTTCCAGTTGACGCGCGATCCCGAATTGAGCAAGCGCATCGTGTTCCTGGAAGACTACGGCATCGAAGTCGCCCGCGAAATGGTGCAGGGCGTCGATCTGTGGCTGAACAATCCGCGCCGCGGCGAGGAAGCCTGCGGCACCTCGGGGATGAAAGCGGCCATTAACGGCGTCCTCAATTGCTCGATCCTCGACGGCTGGTTCGATGAGGCCTACGAAACCTCCGGCGGCTGGGCCATCGGCGACCGCGAAGCCTACAGCGACGATCAGGACGAAATGCACGCCAGCGCCCTTTACTCGCTGCTCGAATCGGAAATCGTGCCCATGTATTACCGCCGCAACGAAGAGGGCATCCCCGAGGATTGGATCAGGCGCGTCAAGACCTGCCTCATGAACATGAGCCCGCAGTTCAACTGCATGCGCATGGTCGAGGAGTACGATGCGCAGATGTACGAACTCGCCCACCGCGGGTGGGTCGAAGTGCGCAAGGAAAACTTCGAGAGCGCCCGCCGCAAAGTGCGCTGGAACGCCGAAGTGCATCGCGTCTGGGACCGCGTCCGCTTCCTGGACATTTCCTCCACTTCGGAATCGAGCATTCTGAGCGGGGAACCCGTCCAGCTTCGCGCCACGCTCGATCTGGCCGGACTGCGGCCTTCCGATGTCAAAGTGGAAGCCGTCGTCGGCCGTGTCGGCGCGGAAGGCAACCTCGAAAAGACCCAGGTGCTTTCCCTCGCCCCCACCGGCGAAGCGCCGAACGGCATGCCCAGCTTCCAGGCGCAGTTCGTGCCGTCGCAAACGGGACGGCTGGGCTTTGCGATGCGGGTTTCGCCGAACCACTACGACGATCCACTGAGCCGCCCCTGCTATAGTTTGCTACGGTGGGGTTAAGGCTTAACCCCTACCTGCTCACAAAGAAACAGTTTGCGTCCAACTTGTTTCTATGGTAAGTAGGTAGTAGGTCGTCTGACCTGAGGGTACGGATTCGCTGGAACCAATTCTGCGCGGTCTCCGTTTCACCCTATAGAGCTTCAAAACGCGGGTGCGGCAGATACTGTTTTTGCCAAGCGTCGAAGAGTTCTAAGTCCCTGCCGGGCGACTCATTTCACAGCAGCTTTGGACCGCGCCGCGGATCGGTGTATCCCTGCGGAGTGTGACAACGGCCTCTGGTGAATCGCCTTCGTGTGAGTAAAAGGAGGCCTGCAAACGGCCATGGACAGCGACCGCAAGTATAAACAGAACGGGTATATGGATTCCGAGCGGGACCGCGCCCCGCGCGACCAGTTCCAGAAGCCGAAAGGACCCCGCCCCCCCATCGACGTCACGGGCCCCCGCCTGCCCCGCATGGTGCAATCCGTCACCGCCAGCCGCTGCTGGAATTGTGCGATCACGCTGCCGGCCGACATCGATTTCAAAGGTACGTGCCCGAAGTGCAATTCGCAGCTCCACTGCTGCAAACAATGCGCACACTTTGAGCCATCGACGCGCTTTCAATGTCTGAAGCCGATTCCGGCGCGCATTGCCTACAAGGATCAGTCCAACGAATGCGAGCTGTTCAAGCCGCGCGTGACGGTGGCCCGCGATTCGGCCAGTCCCAACTCCGGCGCAGCCAACTACAACGGGGCGAAAGTCTACGAACCGCGCAGCCCCAATGACGCCCGCGCCGCCTTCGACAGCCTTTTCAAGAACAAATGATCGCCGCTGAACTTGTCGCGCCCCGCCAGTTCCAACTGAAAGAGCTCCCGATCGAGGATCCCGGCCCCGGCCAGGTGCAGGTGCGGGTCAAATCGGTCGGTATCTGCGGATCGGACTTGCATTACTATTTCGAGGGGGGCATTGGCGATACGGCCTGCATCTTCCCGATGGTGCTGGGCCATGAGCCGTCGGGGGAAATCGTACGCACCGGCCCCGGCGTGACGGGGTGGGCGCCCGGCGACCGCGCCATCCTCGAACCGGCGCTCTATTGCTACCACTGCGAATTCTGCATGGCGGGCAAACACAACGTCTGCGAGCACCTGCGGTTTCTCAGCACGCCCACCGACCCCGGATTCTTCCGCGAGTATGTCAACCTGCCGCTGCCCAACGTCATTCCGCTGCCCCAGCAGCTCAGTTTTGACGCCGGCACGCTGTGCGAACCGCTAGCCGTGGTGATGCATTCGATGAAGTTCGCCGATCCGCGCCCCGGCGAATCGGTGGCCCTGTTCGGGGCCGGGCCGATCGGCCTGCTCACGCTCTCAGTACTCCGTCTGTCCGCCGCCGGCCGCATCCTGGTGATCGAACCGGTGGCACACCGCCGTGAACTGGCGCTGCAACTCGGGGCCGATGCCGTCATCGATCCATCCACCACCGATGTGGTGCGCGAAATCCGCAACGCCACTTCCAACCGCGGCGTCGATCTGGTCATCGATTGCGCGGCCAAAGGGGGATCGATGAACCACGCTCTCTTTGCCGCCCGCAACGCCGGCAGAGTCGTCTACACCGGCATCCCCGGCGAACTCACCGTCCCCATGCAGTTTCATGAAATGCGGCGCAAAGAGCTGACAATCTACAACGTGCGCCGCTCCAATCACGAAACGCACCTCGCCATGCAACTGCTGGTGGAACACCCCTCGCGCTTCCTGCCCGTCCTGACGCACCAGCGCCCGATGGACAAGATCGCCGAAGCGTTCGACATGCTGGAGCATTACGACGACGGCTCGGCCAAGGTCACCATCCAGATTTAAGGGGCGCCCGCCGGCGCCTGCTTGACGTAGCGGAAAACCTCGAACGCGGGCCGCCCGTGCGCGTCGCGGATTGTCTGTTCTTCTACCCGCCGGTAGCCTAGCTCCGCGGCCATCTTCTTCAGCTTTGCGTTGACGTTCGGAAATACCTGCCGGTCATCGGTGTTGCTGGCGAAAATCGAGTTTTCCTGGCGCAGATACCAGCGCACGTTGTCCCAATCGGCCTGCTCGGGGGAATCCTTCATCAGCGGCTCGCTGGCCACCCACAGCGGCAGCCTGCCCTTGTGGAGCATACGCGTGTTATCCAGCATGCCCCAATCCACCAGAAAGATCGGGTTGGCGCGCGATGCCCCCAGTTTCCGCGACAGCTCGAAATGCGCGTCCGTCCACGGACCCGTCGTCCCGTACTGAATCGCGTTCGCCAGTTGCTGGTTGGTCGCCAACAGACCCGATACACAAAGCAGCGCGGTCACAGCCGCCAGAGCCGCGGTCTGCCACCGGCCCGCCTTGCTGGTCACCCACGCCGCGGCAATCGCAATCAGCATCAGCGGAAATGGCCACAGCAGCACCGTGTGATGGGTGCCGCCGCCCGCGCCCCGCGTAGCCAGCATCTCCGCCCAGGCGATTCCCATCATCAACAGCGCAAACAGCGCCGGGCGGGCGTAGGGGGTGAACGCCAGCACCGGCGTCAGAGCCACCGCGGCGAGCAAAGCCCACCAGTTCCAGTTCTCGCGCCACAGGCCCACTGTCTTCTCGATCCCAACCGAAACCCGCTCCAGAGGCGTGCGCGGCGCCTGCGGAGCAGGCAACGACCAAATCTCCGCCACCAGCCACCCGAATCCGGCCGCCCCGGTCGCCGTGCGCGGCAACTGCAGCATCTTGATCTTCAGGTCCTCCTGCGAGAAGGCGGTGTTGCCGCGAAACGTCTCCAGCGGCTTGCGGATGTTGTAAATTACCAGCGGCAGCGCCCCCAGCAGAAAAAAAACCGCTACCAGCATGATTCGGCGTAGCGACAGAATTCGCTTAATATCACGATGGAACACAATCGCCGCGGCCACCACCGCCGCCGACAGCATCCACACCATCAGTGCCTTGTCCCAGACGCCCAGGCCAAACCACCAGGCGCCGGCGGCCAGGCTGCGCCATCGATCGTCCTGAATGCCCCTCACCGTGTAGTACATACCGGCCAGGAAGCTGAGATGCTGAATCGCCACGGGGCCCCAGTCAAGGGTTGAGGTCATCACATAGGAGGTATCGCAACAAAGCAGCACGGAGGCGGTGAGAGCAACTCTGCCGCCTGTGATCCTGCGCAATAAACAATAAAACAAAGGAACACTCGCTACTCCGATTAACAGTGCCGGAATACGCAAACTGTACACGTCCGGCGCCCACACTTTCCACACCAGCCAGTAGAGGGCCGATTTCACCGTGCCCAAATAGCTCATCACCATCAAGGGAAATTTTTTCCGGAACACGCTGAGCGCAAACCACTGGTTGGGATGATCGAACAGGACGCTGGAAAAGATAGCCTCGTCGGTCTGGATGCCGATTCTGGGAATGAACACCAAGCCGCTGAAAAAGAATAAGATGCAGAACAGTGCCAGGAGCACGGCGGGAAACTGCCGGGGTAGGTCGGAACGCATCGCGATCCCCCATTATCCCCCAACCCGCGTCTCCCAGGTGGGGCGTTTGCCCCTTCCCGCGCGGGCTAACTCTTGGCTCGGAGGTACTATTTTTCTTAGGGGCGGGAATCTACCGCATCCCGATTGGCATTCAGAATGCAAGTTCCCTGAAACTTCCGTGCAAAAAAAGCGTCAATACATACTTCCTGGCTGTAATCAAGTCAGCTTGGTTGGTCGATTAGATTTGCAATCCGGTCGAAAAAAAAGTTGAGAAAATGTGAACCGGATGGCAACTGAATTGCTAAGGAACGTGTTACACTATGCAGAAACCTCCACTGGCCACGGCACCTTGGACACGTCGAGAAGGTCTGTCCAGCACCGTGTCACATTTCCTTAGCGCTGCAGACTAAGACTTGGAAACCTTTTCCCAGACTCACTCGTCTATCTAGCGTTGGGAAGGGGAGGGAAAGAGAAGAAAAAAAATCATCGATCCCATTAGAGGAGAGAGGAGCGAAAGCAAATGACAAAGAACGAACTGAACAAATATAAGAACATCCTGGAGACGAAGAGGACCGAACTGGAAACTGTGCTGCGCAATCGCGATGCCATCGCGATCGAGAAATCTCCGGATGCTCTCGACGAAGTCCAACACGCCGCTGAACGCGAACTGGCCATCCGTAACCTGGACCGGGAGTCGAGCCTGCTGCGCAATGTCCGCGCCGCCCTGCGCCGTATCGACAACGAAGGCTACGGCACCTGCGTGCATTGCGAAGAGGAGATCAGCCCGAAGCGCCTCAACGCCGTACCGTGGACGCCCTACTGCATCCGCTGTCAGGAAATGGCCGACCGCATGCGCGAATCCGAAGAGGGCGAACTCTTCGAGGAACTCACGCTCAACGCCGCCTGATCGCTCCTCATATCCATTCCCTAAAAGGGCGCGGGTTATCTCCCGCGCCCTTTTTCTGTCTGCTACCCCCCAAGATCGATTGCTCCGATATCCCCATTGTGGTGTATGCTAGGGATGACTCTGGCGTACTACGCCTTGGAGTATAAGGAGAGAAATGAAGCGTCTTTGGGTAGCGGCAGCGTATTCCATTGCTGCCATATCTTGTCTTTCGCTGGCACTATCGTCGCCGGCGAACGCACAGTCCGGTCCTCGCCTCGTGGGCAACGGACCGCAAGGGCCTTTTGATGTATCGGCGCGCGAAGGGATCGGCAATCGACCCGGCCTCATCGACCCCAATTGCGGGCTTGTCGGTGGACCGGCTGTTGCCTCCGCCTCGTGCGACTCGCAGAGCGGCCGCGAATGGGAAGGTCTGGCATCGACCGACTACTTCACATTTGAGCCGCCCGAGGGTGGTCCGAACCCCGATCTCGCAGTTGGGCCGGATGATATCGTGACCATCATTAACGGCACGATCGCTCGTTACCCCAACCCCAACGCCCCTTCCGGCACGAACAACAACGGAACGGCGTCCGTCGCCTACAACCCCACGGGCACTTACTACTTCCCGCCCAGCTCCCGCCAGTTCCTGGATGTCTGGCTTGGCGAGGCGGCCCTCAATGAAATGTGCCCCACGCAGCCCCGTACGCGCGCCACTTGCGTCATCGACAACGGCACTGTCCGCTATGACCAGATGCAGGGACGCTTTGTGGTTCTCTTCACCGTCATCGACAACGGCCAGATCAACTGCTTCGGTTGCGTCGATTCCCTCCCCGCCCAACAGCCCCCTCCCAACGGCGGCGGCAACAGTTCGGCAACGGCCCGCGACTCCGATGAGCGCAGCGCTCCGGCGGACAACACCCGCAAGGCCTCCTGGGTGCTCATTATTTCCAAGTGGGCTACGGGCTGCCAGGGCTCCATCGCTCTCGGCACCGGCGGCAGCAATGTCGGCGGCACCTGCACACCCAACAACAACCCGGCAGTCCCTGGCCTGTCCGGCAACACGGAGTTCTTTACCACTCCGCAGCCGCCCGGCCCATCCCAAGGGAATCCCAACAGCGGCGGCGCCAATAGCAACTGGATGGTTTACTACGGCGCCACTGCCGATGGAACCTGCGATTCCCCTTGCGACTATGGCAACATCAACTCCATCTCCGACCGCCGCCGCGGCCTCCAGCCGCCCACCGGCGCGGTCAATATCGACTGCCGCAACACGGCGGTAGGCAGCACCGCGGTTTGCTACCTGCCCACCAGCGCGCGCATCGGCTTGGACAACGACAATCTCTATGTGCTGTCCAGCGTGATCAACGACAATATTCCGCAGTCGTTGCGCACGCTTGCCAACCCGGCCTCGGAAGGCACCCGCCTCCGCGTCCACAAGAAGGCTGGCTTCTACACCGGCACCACCAGCGTCCCCAATCTGGTCAACCCCATGAATCCGGGCGGAGCCCAGATGACGCCGCAACTCCAGGGCGATTTCTACGACCTGTGGGGCAACTCCGCACGGCCGTACGCCTTTGACCGCACCATCGTGCAACCGGTGCCCAACAGCACAGACCGCACGGTATTCGGCCTTCACTACGAACCCGAACATGTGCGCGGCCGCTCGCTCGCCACCTTCAACGGCAATGCCAACGTCAGCAATGGCTTCTACTCCATCTGGGGTACCGTCGATCATGGCTACGCGCGCACCGATGCGCAGCAGAACCTGCTCTACAACCGGCCCATCACCTATACCCGTCTGGTGGCCGGTGATCTCGGCGCCAATGTGGGCAACATCCCGGCCACGGTGAACAACACCAAGATCGTCGGCGGCATCCCCACTTTGCAACGCATCGAGTTCCACACGGTGCCCCAGTTCAAGAACCCGGATACCGTCGTGCAGCGGGCCAAGCTCTCGCAGCCTCCGCCCAACAACACCCCGTCGCAGACGCACTATTTCTATGTCGGCGATGACCGCCCGCACCGCGTCATCTCGCGTGAAGGCATCCGTTACCTCGCCCGCGTCGGAACCCAGAACACGAATCGCTTCGATAGCGAAGCCAACTATTCCACGGTAATTTACGACATCGTGCGCAAGTTCGATTGGAGCACCAACTCGGTCGAAGTGTACAACACCGCCTGGGGCAACGGACGCTTCTATGCGCCCATGTTCGATACCCCGGCCAACGTGGTGCAATACGGCGCCATCTCGCCCATCAACGTCCAGCCTTTCCTCGAAAAGCTGTTCGTCGGCACCACCTATCCGCCGCTCGCCCAGAGCGACCCGCGCACCTTCTCCTACGGCCTGATCTCCAATCAGAGCCTGCTTGCCTGCAAGGGTCTGGAACCGGGTGTCAGTTCCACCTCCGCCGCTTGGGCCTACCCCGGCCTGTTCGACATTCGCTGCGGTGAGGATGCCTACGACACGGTGGCTGCCGTCCAGCACGCCACTACCGGCTCCTACACGCCGGCCGATTTCCAAGTCAACGTCCAGCCCAGCCAGTTGCCCCAGAACCTGGTCCCGTTCCCCATCCGCGGCGGCGCGGCGACGGATCCCAACAACATGGGCTTCTGGGCCTACGGCGCCTACGCCAAGGGCCGTCTGGCTTCGCTGCCTGGCTTCGGCCAGTGGGGCACCTACGTCGCCCACTATCCGTTGACCTTCCCGCTGCGTGACCCCTACAACAACTCGGTGTCCACCTACACCGATGTGCCTCCGGGTCATCCGTTCTTCACCTACATCCAGATCGCCAAGCAGACCGAGATCGATCCGGGCAGCCGCACCGCGGCGACCTTCAATCCGGAAGGCACCGTGCTGCGCCGCGATATGGCCAAGTGGGTGGTTCGTTCGCAGATGGATGAAACGGCGATCACCAATTACCTCAACTCGACCGGCAGCATCTTCTGCAGCTTCGCCGACGTGCAGTGCCCCGGCGCAACCGGCGGTGTGGTAACCGACACCACCGGCACCACCGAATGGCGCTACATCGAATTGATGTACCGCCGCGGCTACACCAAGGGCTGCCAGGCCACCTCCGACGCGCAACGCCGCTTCTGCCCCTCAGAAGCGCTTACCCGCGGCCAGATGTCGGCCTTCATCATCCGCGCCAAGATGAACAGCGTCTTCCCGACGGTGACCTCGGGCGCCGCCACGGCTTCCTGCCTGCCCACCGGCACGCAGGTGTCCGGCGTCACCCAGGTGGGCGATCAGTACGGTCTCTATGCCGGCTGCAACCCCTACTTCTCCGACGTGCCGAACAACCACATCTTCTTCTCGTTCATCCAGAAGATGCGGGAACTTCGCATCTCGAACGGCGTCTCTCATTCGACGGAAACAGCGCTCGGCGCCTACGGTCCCGACCAGCCGCTCACCCGCGGCCAGTTGATGACCTTCCTCGTCCGCGCTTTCTTCCCATAGGAAGCCCGCACAGGCCGGGGCGTGACCCCCAGCATGTGGAGGAACTCGTGCGCCGCCGCTAGACCTGGCGCGTTGTGCGGGCGAGTTCCTTAAATGATTCCCAACTTCACTCAAAAACGGCCCGGGCAACCAACCCCGGGCCGTTTTTCTTTTTGCGTCCCACCCCGATTTGCGATACCCTGATCCGAATAGCCTTTTCGGAATGGGTTGCCGTAAGCTTGTTCTTCTCGTAACGGGATTGTCGCTGCTCTCCTGTCAAAGGAGTGGCGCACCTTTTTCTCCGCAGGCTTCCCTCGCCAAAATCAAACTCGATCCCGCCTTCCGCATCGAACTGCTCGCCGCCGAGCCCCTTGTCGCTTCCCCCGTCGCCATGGACATCGACGAGAACGGCCGTATCTTCGTGGTGGAAGATCCCGGCTACCCGCTCGACACCGAAAGCCGCTCGGGCAAAGTCAAACTGCTCCTGGACAACAATGGCGACGGCCGCCCCGACTCCGCGCAGGTCTTCGCCTCCGGCCTCGTCCTGCCCACCGGAGTCCTGTGCTGGAAAAAAGGCATTCTTGTCACCGACGCCCCCGACCTTTGGTATTTCGAGGACACCAACAACGACGGCGTCGCCGACCTGCGCCGCAAAGTGCTCACCGGCTTCGCCTTCACCAACCCCCAACATACCGTCAATTCCCCGCTCTACGGCCTGGACAACTGGATCTACCTGGCCCACGAGAACGCCACCACAGCCATCATCTATGCCGATAAGTTCGGCGATAAAGGCAGCGCCATCCGCTACGCCGACCGCACCGGCGCCCCGCTTGCCGCCGAACACGGCCGCAACATCCGCTTCCGCCCCGGCCGCAATCAACTCGAATCCCTCTCCGGCGCCTCGCAATTCGGCCACGCCTTCGACGACTACGGACGCCACTTCACCCTCAACAACACCTTTCACGCGCGGCACCAGGTCATCGCCGGCCGGTATCTCAAGCGCAACCCCGACCTGCTGATTGCCGCCTCGCACGAAGAGATCTCCGACCACGGCACGCCTGCCAAAGTTTTTCCCATCGCCAACGTGCGCGTCGAAATGCTCTCCGGAGTGGGCGAATTCACCTCTGCCTGCGGCCTCACACTCTACAACACCGCCGCGTTCGGCGATGCCTTCCGCAACTCCCTCCTGGTCGCCGAACCCGCGCATAACCTGGTGCACCGCGACATCCTCAAACCCCACGGGGCCACCTTCCGCGCCTCCCGCATACCGGAAAAAACCGAATTCCTCGCTTCGCAAGATCCCTGGTTCCGGCCGGTCAATTTCTACACGGCGCCCGACGGCGCCATCTACCTGCTCGACTACTACCGCCTGGTGATCGAACATCCGGAATGGATGTCGCAATCGCGAGCGAGCGACAAGGAGCTCTATGCAGGCCGCGACCGGGGGCGCATTTACCGCATCACGCCGGCCAAGGGCATTCCCTACTCCCGGCCCACGCTCGGCAATGCCTCTCCAGGCGCTTTAGTAGCCGCGCTGGCCCATGACAATCCCTGGTATCGCCGCACCGCCCAGCGCCTGCTGGTCGACCGCAAGCCCGCCGAGGCCATCCCCTTGCTGACGGCCATGGCCCGCTCCCACTCGTCGCCCCTGGCCCGTCTGCACGCCCTCTGGACCCTCGAAGGTCTCGATGCCCTGCCCGCCGGTCTCATTCTCGCCGCCCTCTCCGATCCCGCACCGGGAGTCCGGGAAAACGCCATCATCCTCAGCGAATCTTCCGCCGGCCTGCCTGCTCTCCGCGACCGCCTCATCGCGCTCGGTTCCGATCCCGACCCGCGCGTCCGTTTCCAACTGCTGGCCACCCTCGGCAGCGATCCTTCCCCCGCTTCGCAGAAGGCCCGCGACGCGATCCTGGCCAAGGACATCGACGACCGCTGGACCCACATCGCCGCCCTCAGCGCCTCGCCCAATGAGCCCATGCGCCTGTTTCGGTCCACCGCCCTGTCCCCGCAGTCCGCTTCGCGCGCCCTGCTGCTGCGCCAAATCGCCACCGCCATCGGCTCCCGCAGACAGCCCGCCGAAGTCGAAGCCGTCCTCGCCCGCACGGCCGCCTCGCGCACTCCGGCCGATATCTGGTGGCGCACGGCCCTTCTCGACGGGCTCGCCGCCGGGCTCCGCAACCGCAAGCTCGACTCCCCGGCCTCCCAGCGGATTCTGCTCACGCTGCTCCCGGACGATGCCGCTTCCATCGCCACCGCCGCGCTGCGCCTGCTGGACAGCGTCCATCTGCGGCGCAACCTGGAACTGCGCGCCGCCGAAGCCCTCGCCGTCAAGCGTGCCGCCGATTCCACCACGGTCCCCGAACAGCGCGCCGTCGCCATCGGCCTGCTCGCCCTCACCGATCCCGTCGCGCACTCCAAGCTCTTCCGCGATCTTGCCGCCCCGCGCCAACCCGCCCCCGTCCAACAAGCCGCCGTGCGAGCCATCGGCGCCGCCCCCGGCGAGGAACCGGCCCGTTTCCTGCTCGCCCACTGGCGTGAGTTCGCACCCGCCGTGCGCGCGGAAGCCGCCGACGCCATCTATCGCGACCCCACCCGCCTCCCCATCGTCGTCCAAGCCCTCAAAGACGGCGCCGTCGCCCCCTGGACCCTCCAGTTCCGCCACAAGCGCGCCCTCATCATGCATCGCGATCCGGCACTGCGCGCCGCTGTCCGCCCTATCCTCGAAAGCGCCGGCGCCGGCCGCGCCGCCGTCATCGGGAAATACCGCCCTGCCACCGATGCCGAGGCCGACCCCGCCGCCGGCGCCCGCGTCTTCGACCGCGTCTGCTCCAAATGCCACAAGTTCCGCGGCAAAGGCCACGACGTCGGCCCCGATCTTTCCACCATCAGCCATCAGCCCAAACAGGTGTTGCTCGAAGACATACTCCACCCCAGCCGCGCCATTTCCCAAGGCTTCGAGTCTTACGTCATCGACACCGATTCCAGCGGCACTCTCGACGGCGTCATGGGGCCGCAAACCGCCACCACCATCACTCTCCGTCAGGAAGAGGGCAAGGAACTCGTCATCCCGCGCCGCGAAATCCGCTCCATGACCGTCACCAATTTGTCCGCTATGCCCGGCGATCTGGAAAAACAGATCACCCTCGACGAAATGGCGGCGCTGCTCGCGTTCCTCAAAGCTCCCTGATTGCGATCCCCGTCACCATCCGGCCCGATTGCTCTTTGTCCCGCCGGAAGGAGTGATACTCCCCCGCCACACACTGCGTGCATCCGTCCGCCACGGCGATCTCCCGCACACCGGCATCGAACAACTGCCGCCGGTTCGTCTCCGCCAGATCGATGCGCACCGCCGCCGCCGCCGCTCCCAACTCCGGAAACCAATCCGTAAACCGCGAGGCCACGTCCGGACCCACTTCGTAACAACAGCGCTGGATACACGGACCGATCGCCGCCCGCACATCTCCCGCGTCGCTGCCGAACTCCTCCCGCATCCGCGCCACCGTCTTCGCCACAATCGACGCCGCCGTGCCGCGCCATCCGGCATGCACCGCCGCCACCGCCCGCCGCACCGGATCCACCAGCAGCACGGGAACACAATCGGCCGTGCGCACCGTCAGATGCACTCCGGCTTCATTGGTGATCAAGGCATCGCCTTCGCCGATCTGCCCCCGCTGCCCGTTCACGCGCACAATCGCATCGGAGTGAATCTGCTTCAACGTGGCCGTGCGCTGCGCCGGAGTCCACGGCCCCGCATCGCGCGTCCCGAACCCATGATCGAGCCACGCCCAATCCCAGCCGCCCACCTGCAACAACGCCCCCGCCGCTTTCCGGATCGCCATCGCCCGCTACTTTTTCCTGAACTCGCTCAGCTTCACCGGACGCCCTTCGGCCGCCGAGCGGTCCGCCGCGAACACCACCCGGTGCGTCTCGAACGCCGTCTCGAAATCCGTATACGGCATCGGCTTCTTCTTCGCCAGGCACTGGATGAATTCGGCAAACTGCGGCTGATACGGATGGTCGGATACATCGCCGGAATCCACCACCGGCACGCCCAGGTGCGACCACTTGTCTTTCCACATGCCCGCCCATTTGAGCGACGTGAATTTATCGTCCAGCACGCTGCCTTCGCTTCCCACCAGATGCTGATGGAAGTAGTAGGGCTGCAGGCAATCCGTGATCGAAGCCACTTTCCCCATCCGCCCGTCGGCGAACTTGAGAATCGTCACCGACGAGGTGTTGTACTCATACGGTTTGAAGTACTTCGACTTCGACCCCGTCTGGTACGACATCACTTCCTCCACATCGCCCTTCATGTAATGCAGCAGCAGATCGAGCGCATGGCACCCGGCCGTCAACAGACTCGATGCGCCGAAGTCTTTCTTGATGTTCCATCCATACTGCCCGTACCAGGGCCCGATGCCGTGATAATAATCCACCTCGCCGTAGTGCACGGATCCGATCAAACCGCGGTCGATGGTCTCCCGGATCGCCATCGCCTGCCGGCTGTAGCGCACCTCGAAACACACCATCGCCTGCACGCCCGCCTTGTTCACCGCATCGCGCACCTTCGAGGCGCTTTCATAGTCGATGGCGATCGGCTTTTCGATGATCAGATGCTTGCCCGCCTGCGCCGCCGCAATCGCCTCGGCCGGATGCATCGGGTGCGGCGTGCAGATATCGACGATGTCGATCTCCGGGTCTTTCAACATCTGCTGGTAGTCGCCGTAGAACTTCAGCGGCATCCCGTATTTTTTCTCCAGCTCCGCGTCCGTATGCGGCCGCCGAGAACACACCGCCGCCACCTCGACGCCTTTCACTTTCTTCAGCGTCTCGATATGCGCTCCGGCCACCCAGCCGAGTCCGACCACTCCAACTTTGAATGCAGGCATAGAATCCTTCCAAGATATCAGCACCTACTTGCGGTACACAAAGATCGGAGAGCTCCACGCAATCTCCCCTTCCGCCTCCGGTTCCGCCGCGCTATATCTCTGGATCACCCGCACGTAATAATACGCCGCCGGCTGCTTCGCCCTCCCCCGGATCCCCGTCTCCGGTTTCTCCCAATTCTTGATCTGCGAAGTCTCTTTCATCGAGTCATCGGCAAACCCTTCGTCCCGGTACGTCAGCACCGCATCCGCGCCAGGCGCCGCGCTGTACACAACCTTGTTGTTCTTCACAATCTCGTAGCGCAGAATCGGCCCCGACCCCATCGCCCGCAGCGTGAACACCGGCGGCGAGGAAGCCGTCAGTTCCCCGCCCTGCAACACGTCCCCCGCCCGCCAATCCACCACCATGTTGTCCGTCGAGGCATACGTGCGCCGCGCCCGCAACGATTCCTGCACATCGTCCCGCGTCGTCACCCCTTCCGGCACCAGCAGATTGGCATAAGAAATATGCGTCGAATAATGGTCGCTGGAGGCGATAAATCCCATCTTATATCCCACCCCCAGCGCATTCCACACCAGCCCTTTTTGAAACGGCTGCCGCCCCGCCTCGCCCGGCCCCGCCGCCTCCCGCAACGCCGCCCGGGGCTGCCCCTCATCCTCGTACGCGTTGCGGTCGCCCTGATAAATCTCCGTCACCGGCTCGACGTCGTCGTCCCGCAGCCGCCAGTCGGTCCCCATGCTGGTCGCCGAAGTATGCGGAATCCCCACCCCATCGGTGCGCCGCAGATAGGCCCACAAACCCTGCGCATCGCGCTCGATCAGCTCCGGCCGCTCGCTGATGTGCAGCCGCGGCACCCGGTAGCTGAACACGCCCCGCCGCACATGCACAATGTTCCGGTGCCCCAGCGGAAAGTTGATCGAGCGTTCATAGCCGTAGAGCGGAGTAAACCGTCCCGGCACATGAAAAATATCCGCCGATTTCTGCGTCCGCCAATATTGATAAATATCGTCCGTATTCCGCCCTTCCGGCTCATCCGTATCGAGCCAGGCCCCGTAATTGTGATCCGTCACGGCGATATAATCGAACGCCGCCGCGTTCATCGCATAGCGGTACAAATCCCATAAGCTGCCGTCCAGCGCCCCATCCATGGAGATCTCCGTATGGCGGTGAATATCCCCGCGGATGATCTTGTACTTCTTGCCATCGGCATCCACCCGGTAGGCCCGCACGCGCCGCACGGCCTCTTCTTCTTCCGGATGCGTCACCGGCACTTGCCCTTCCTCCGATGCCCGGAACGCCGTCAACACCGGCGCCGGCCCCGCCCCCGGCCCATCGATCTGCGCCACCGTGACATCGTGATTCTCCGGCAGCCCCACCGGCAATCGGCGCCCGTCTCCCACCACCGCCACCGTCACGCCACTCCCCGGACCGGCCACCGCCGCCAGCACCGTATCCTGCCTCCCCGTACTCAAAGCCAGCAGCGACGGGCGCATCCATTTCTGCTCCGCCCCGTCTCCGGTCAGCGTTGTCGCATAGTAGTCGAACATATGCCCGGCAAAGCGCCCCGCGGGCGCCGTTTGATGCCGCAGAAACACCCACACCTTTCCCGCGCCATCCATCCCTAAGCGCGGATTTTGCCACGTATTTTTCTGCATTCCCTCGGGAAAAGCCGCCGACAGTTCCACCGGTTGCTGCTGCGCCGCGCCCGCCACCACCGCCACCCGAGGCCGCCGGTACAACGCGGTCGCCGAATTCGGCGGCCCGTACAATTCATAGCCGCCCTTGCGCAAACGAATGCGGTGCTTCGGATTCTCATACCCCGTATCCTTCCCCCAATTGATGCCGCCTTCTTCCCACGCCACCCACACGCGCCCGGCTCCATCCACCGCCACGTCGGCCCGCATCTCCGCAAACGAGGTCTCCGATACCGCCCGCGCCGGCTGCCCCAACACAGCCCCCTGCGCGCTGCGCATCATCACGTCGTAGGAAGCCACCCTATTGCGGCCTTTGCGATAGCTGTCCCACACCACATACGCCTCGCCCTTTGCCCCCACCGCCATCGCCGGCTCCCAATCGTCCTCGGGCGATGCGCTCACGTTCAGCTCGTTGCTCCAAGCCCCGTTGCGGTACACCTTCAACAACACGTCGCTCTGCCCGCTCGCCCCGCGATATCCCATCCACGCCAGATAAATCGTCCCCTCGCGCGACGACACGGCTTTATGAAACACATCCGGATTCGCATGTTGCGTCAACTGCTGTTCCCCCGACCACTGCTTCCCATCCCACACCTTGGCGAATAAATCGAAATTCCCCGATTCCATCGTCTTCTGCAATCCATAAATCGCCCACACGCGGCCCTGCGCGTCTTCCGCCAGTTGCACCCGAAAATGGTCCCCCGGAGCCGTGATCGCCTCCGGCGCCGACCACGCCGCCCCATCCACGCTCCGCGATACAAACACCTGATCGGCTCCCACCAACGTGTACGCATCCTGCGACCGCGTCTTGTATCCCACCCATGCCATCCAGTAACGCCCATTGCGCGCCCGCAGCAGCGCCGGATCGTCATCCTCATACTCCGCCGTCGTCGGAGTCACCGGCGCCGCCACGCGCGACACCGTCACATCGCCTCCATACTGCGGCACCTCGTACACCTTGCCGTAGGGCACCTCCGCCGGCACGAACGTCACATCGCCCGTGCGCGTGAAGAACGTCACCGGCTGCTCGGGAGGGCTCATCACATCCACAATCACCCCCTTCGGCGGCACAAGATTCCCAATCGCCCGCAGCGTCACCGTCCAGCGGTTGGGCGCCGTCAGCTTGTCCTGCTCATCGAAGTGCCAGCCCACCATCCGCCGCACCTGCGCCGCATCGCGCACGCCTCCGCTCCAGTTGATGCCCGAAACGCGCCGCTTCATCCCGAACGTGATTTGGAAAGCGCAGCATGCGGCAGGGCGCTCCGATGCCGCGTAGGCCTCCTGCGGCGCCGCCACATCCCGGCGCACATACACCAGCGCTCCCAGCGCCACGCACAACGCCGCCGTCCACAGAAGCTTTTTCATGTCAGTACTCCACCCGCCTCTCGTTCGCTTTCCATTCCTCAAACGGCGCCGCGCCTTCCTCCAGCGAAACATGCGCCATCGGAATCGTCCTTCCCTCCGGGGAGACCGCAATCTCGCGGTAAATGAAGCTATCGTCGAACCCCGCCGCCGAAGCCTGTTCCTGCGTTGCCGCGTAAAACACGCGATCCGGCCGCGCCCAGTAGATCGCCCCCAAACACATCGGGCACGGCTCGCAACTGGTGTACAGTTCCGCCCCCGTCAATTGAAAGGACCCCAGCTTCCGGCACGCCTCGCGAATCGCGCACACCTCCGCATGCGCCGTCGGATCGCATGTCCGCGTCACCGCATTCGCCCCTTCGGCAATCACCGCCCCGTCTTTCACCACCACCGCGCCGAACGGCCCGCCTTTGCCTTCGCGCACATTGGCCACCGCCAACTCCACCGCCCGCCTTAAAAATCGTAGATCCACGCCCTGATTATAATTTGTGGGTGACCGCCGCATCGCTGCACACCGAACGCATCCCCGCCGCGCGCGAAAACCCTACCCTCGTTTTCCTGCACCACGGTCTGGGCAGCATCGCCCAATGGCGCGACTTCCCCGCCCAACTCTGCGCTGCCACCTCGCTCCCCGCTTTCCTCTACGACCGTTGCGGCCACGGCCGGTCCCCAGCCTGCGGCCAACCGCGCACCCCTGCCTACATGCATCGCGAAGCCGAAACCCTCCACCGGCTCCTCACCCACCACAACATCGGCGACTGCATCCTCATCGGCCACAGCGACGGAGCCTCCATCGCTCTGCTCTACGCCGCGCTCCCCAACGTCCCCGCCCCTCGCCTCATCGTTTCCGAATCCGCGCACGTCTTCGTCGAGCCCATCACCCGCCACGGCATCCGCCTCACCATCGATGCCTACCTTGCCGGCATGCGCGAGAAGCTGCGCAAATACCACGGCGCGAATACCGAAGCGCTCTTCTGGGATTGGGCCGGCACCTGGCTCGCGCCCTCGTTCGATTCCTGGAACCTCTGCCGGACCATCGGCAACGTCTCCTGCCCTGTTGCCGCCATCCAGGGCGCCGAAGACGAATATGGCACCGAGTCGCAACTCGATGCCATCCTCCGGTCCGTCCCCTGCGCGGCAGGGAGATTCCTCATCCCACAGGCCGCGCACGAGCCTCATCACCAATCGCGCCCGCAAACCCTCGACACCATGGCCCGCCTCATCGCCCGCTACGTCTGAAACCCCGCTCCAGCCTCTTGCCGCGCGCTTCCCGCAGCTTCGCCATCTGCTCTTCGTTCAACACGCCTCGCAGTTTCTCCCGCGTCTGCTCCTGCGCCGCGCGCACACCCTGTTTGAATTGCGGATCGTCCAATCCGTATTTCTTCCGCAATTCCAGCATTTGCTGTGCCGATTCTTTGAAAATCCCCCGCACCGCCGGCGCCTGCTCCCCGGTCAGATTCAACTCCTGTTGCAGATGCGTCATGCGCCGCTCCAACATCCGTTCCCGCAGTCGCTCCCGCCGCCCCTCCGGCTGCGCCGCCATGGGCGCGGCCATCCATGCGGCCAGCGCCAGCACTCCGATTCCGATCATTCGATTCATGTTTGGTTTTCACCTCCGCTTTTCCAAACACGCAAGACAGCGCATTGTTGCGCTCCCTATCGAACCTCGCAACTGTGCCGCGGCCGGTACACCTGATGCTGCGTTCCCCCGCTGCTGCCACCATCCGAGGTCCCGCCTCCAGGCAAATAAATCAGCCCGCGCACGAAGGCGGCGCCCGTCACCCCATGCACCGGTATCGGCATCGGATCCAGCCGCTCCCAACGGTTCTCCACCGGATCGTACACATCGTGATGCGGATACACGCCGTTCGTCGCCTCGCTGTTGCCCTCCCCGCCGAACACGTGAATGCACCCGTATGCCTCAACCCCGTTGATGCCGCCCCGCGCGTTGATCATGTCCGCCCCCCGGGACCACTCGCCGCTCTTCGGATCGAAAATCTCCACTACGTTCGTCTGCGGACTCGTAAACCCGGCCTGAAACCTTCCCCCAATCACATACACCTTCCCATTCACCGCCACCGCCGCCAAATGATTCCGCGCTGTCGGCACATCCGGCAAGCGCGTCCATTCATCCTTCTCCGGATCGTACATCGCGAAATCCCCGCCCCGCGGCGGACGCCCTCCCGCCACATAGATTTTTCCATCCACCACCGCCGCTGCCCCGCCCCCGCGCGCCAGCGGCAATCGGGCCCGCTCCTTCCATTCCTCTCTCTCCGGATCGTACTCGTAGTTCGTATCCACGAAATTCGTGCTCCCCGCGTCCGGTTGCCCGCCGATCACGTACAGCTTCCCATTCACCACTGCCGGCATCGGATGATTCACCGGCCTCGGCAGCGGAGCCGCCATCCGCCACACATCGCGCGCCGCATCGTACACCTGCACCGTTGCCACCGTCGCCCGGCTCGACGGATAGCCCCCCAGTACATAAATGAGCCCCTGCAACTCCGCCACGCCCATCTCCGAGTTCGCCTCCAGCAATGCCGCACGCGACCCCCATCCGCCGATCGCCGGCTCCGCTGCCGCCACCCGCAGCGCATTCGAGGCCACGGCATCGGCCGTAATCCGCAGTTCCACCTCGCCCCAGCGCAGCGCGAAATCCGCCGGCACGGGACCCACGATCACCTCATCCAACCCCGGCTCCTCCGTCGCCCGGTAGGACTCCACCGGCAGCGCCACATCCTCCAGTTTCGCCGCAAGCGCCCGGGCCGCGCGGAACCCCGTTCCATACAGCCGCAGCCGTACCGGCTCCTTCACCGCAAAGGGCCGCGGCCTCGCTACCCCTTTCGCATCCAACCCGAACAACTCCTCAACAGAACCCGCATAAAGAGCCTGTCCCTGCCCTGCAAACAGCCCCGGAGCCACCGCCACCACCCGCACACTCCCCGACGCCACCACCTCCCCCGCGTTGCGCGCCTGCACGGTCGCATTCCCCAACGGCGCCCCGCCTGGAACAACGAAATTCACCACCCCATCGGCCACGCCGCGCACGGCTGCCTCGCGAGTTACCCCCACCGCATCCACCACCGTTACCGTATAATTCCCACCGGCTCGCAGTACGCCTGACAGACCGCTGGCCAGCATTTCCGCCGCCACCGGCCCACCCGTCTCATAGGTCGCCATCGAGACCACTTCCAGGACTGCCGGTTGTGCATACACGCACTCCGTCGCGGCAAGAAGAAACACGAAACGCAGCATATCTTGCATGAACTCAAATGGAATGAAAAGGACTCGGGAGGAAGGAAAGAAATGGAGCCGATGACCAGGATTGAACTGGTGACCTCGTCCTTACCAAGGACGCGCTCTACCAACTGAGCTACATCGGCCCTGCGTTAAACAGTATAGCTGGTGGACAGGGGAGGATTCGAACCTCCGTAGGTCCAAGGACCGGCAGATTTACAGTCTGCTGCCATTAACCACTCGGCCACCTGTCCACAATACTCCCAAGACATCGGTCATGGGGTAAAAAACAGTATAGCAGGAGCGCCCCGATTCACCAAATTCAGACCCGCCGTTTCATCGCATCCACAGGCTCCACCATCGTGATTTTGCACCCCGTTGCCAGCGCCGCAATCTGCGGCAGATCCCCATGCATCAGCACATCCTTGATCATTGACGACGCCCCGTGCGCATAGCGGTCCGATTCCGCCAACAGCCGGTAACTGGCCAGCATCCGCTCCGCCCGCAGCGCCTGGATCCGCGGCTCAAACACCGCCGCCATCATGGTCCACAGCGCCCCGGCTCCACGCCCCACCGCCTCCAGCCGCTTCACGTCGCCCCGCGTAAACGCATACTCCACCGCGCGCATCACATCGAACACCCGCATCCCCAGCAGCGATTGATCCACATACCAGCCCAGATATGTCAGCGCCGTATCGACATCGAACAAATGCCCGAACTCCGAACCCCTGTCCGACGAC
>JAEUQG010000431.1 GCA_016789755.1 Bryobacterales bacterium | reverse complement strand
TATCCGTACTCGGCGGGGCAGTCGGGTATGGTTTCAGCGTTTTTCGCCGATGGGTGGCTGGGGAGTTTGGGGGTTGGGTACGGGGATTTGTTGTGGCCGGCGACGGGGGAGCGGCTGAACGCCGAGTCGTTTGCGCGGTATCGGAAGCAGGGCGGGAGCGTGATTTTGTTTACCAATACGGAGGAGATGGTGGAACGCGCGGTGGTGAGTCCGCTGACGATGATTGCGAGCGATGGGATTCTGCGCGGGGGCGTGGGGCATCCGCGATCGACGGGGACGTATGCTCGGGTGTTGGGGAGATATGTGCGGGAGAAGAAGACGCTGGGGTTGATGGAGGCGGTACGGAAGATGAGTCTGATGCCGGCGCAGAGGTTGGAAAAGCGGGTGGCTGGGATGCGGGATAAGGGGCGGATTCGATTGGGGGCGGATGCGGATTTGGTGGTGTTTGATTTGGAGCGGGTGCGGGATTTGTCGGATTACTCGCGGCCTGGCGTGTTGTCGGAGGGATTTCGGTGGGTGCTGGTGGGCGGGGCGCCGGTGGTGGAGGATGGGACGTTGGGGGAGGGACGGATGCCTGGGAGGGCCGTGCGGGGGGATGTGCGTGAGTGAGGGCGCCTGCGTGGAAGTTAGCGAAGCACGCCGGCGCGGCAGAGCTGGAGTCTGCGCTACACCGGATATTTCCAGGGGGCGCGGTAGGGGCGGCGGAGGAGTTTGTTGGCGGCTGCGTCGTTGGGGCATTGGGCGCCGTCCCAGGCGACGCTGCGGCCGAGGCGGTGGCTGACCATACCTAACAAGATAGCGGCGGTGGCTCGATGGCCGATTTCGATGTCGCGCACGGGTTTGCGCTTGGTGCGGATGGATTCCAGGAAATCCGCCCATAATTCCTTGATGTTTTGGCCGTCGGGATCGTTCAACTTCGGCGGGACGTGGATGGGTTGCGCTCCTTTTTTCACGGGGTAGAAGGTCCAGCCGTCGCGCCATCCCATGTGGAAGACTCCTTCGGTGCCGTAGAAGTAGGCTCCGATCAAGTGCTTTTCGGCGCCTTCACCGGCGTAGTGGCGCTGCTCCCAGGTGGCTCGGAAGGATTCGAATTCGAAGGTGACGATTTGCGTATCGGGGGCGTCGGTGGAGTCCTGGCGGACGAAACGGCCGGCGGTGGAATGTACGCTCTTGGGGTGCGTCTCTTCGGTCCACCAGAGGAGTTGGTCCATCCAGTGGACGCCCCAATCGCCGAGCGTGCCGTTGGCGTAGTCGAGGAAGTGGCGGAAGCCGCGGGGGTGGATGGCTTTGTTGTAGGCGCGCTTGGGGGCAGGGCCGAGCCAGAGGTCCCAGTCGAGTCCTGGGGGCGGTTCGCTGTCGGGAGACTTTTGGCCGGGCCCACCCGAGGCGTTGGCGAATAAGCGCACCATGCCGATTTTTCCGACTTTGCCGGATTTGAGGAATTCCATGCCGGTGATGGGGTGGGGAGAGACTCGGCGGTGGAGGCCGACCTGCACCATGCGGTCGGCTTCGCGAGCGGCTTTGACCATCGCTTTGCCTTCGTCGATGGTGTGGGAGATGGGCTTTTCCACGTAGACGTGGGCGCCGGCTTTGACGGCGTCGATGGTGGGGAGGGCGTGCCAGTGATCGGGCGTGGCGACGATGGCGATGTCGGGGCGCTCTTTCTGGAGCATCTCGCGGTAGTGGTTGTAGCGCTTGGGCTGATCGGCGCTGAAGGTGGCGAGTTGCTGCGCTGCCTTATCCATCTGGCTTTGATCGGGGTCGGCGAAGGCGACGGCGGTGCATTCACCCGAGGCGCAGGCTTCGCGGAGGATGTTCATGCCCCACCATCCGGAGCCGATTAAGGCTGTACGGTATTTCTTGCCGCGCTGGGCAAGGAGCGGGGCAGCCGAGAGGGCGGTGTGGAAGAAGACGCGTCGGTTCGTGTTCATGCCAATGTTCGTAATTGTATTGGTTTCCTACCCGCCGGTGCAGGGCGGAAGAAACGGGAGGCGGGGAGACGGAGCTTCCTCCAGGTGTCGACGCAGAAGCTGATCTCGCCGATGGCCGCGGCGTCGTGCGCGTTGGAGCCGAAGGAGAATTGAATACCGGCGCCTTTGGCCATTTCGAGAAACGGCATGGCGGGGACTTGATATTTGGTATTGATTTCGATGGCGACGTTGTACTTCTTTGCGGCATCGATGATTTTCGTCATGCGCGGCGCGGTCCAGAGACGGGCGGCATCGGGCTGAAGAGGAGTTGGTAGGAACGTGGGATTGGCGAGAATGTCGAGGGGTTGGCGGGCCATGACTTCGATGTGGTAGTCGACGTAGCGGTCCATGAAATCCTGCGGGTTGCTGGTTTGGAAGGCGGGTGTCCAGAGTTTGATGAGATTGCCCGAGCGGTCGGGCATGGTGAGGGCGTCGCCGAGGACGTAGTCAAGTTGGGCGATGACGGGTTTGGAGAAGTGGCGATGCCAGTCCATGCCTTCGGCCTGGATGCCGCAGTAAACGGGCTTGCCTTTGAGCGCGGCGATCCAGCGGAGGAGTTCGTCGTCGGTGGAGAGCCGGTGCGAGGTAGGGGATTCTTTGGCTCCGGCGTGCTCGACCAAGCCGAGTTTGACGTTGCGCTCGCGCGAAATGGCAAGGGCTTTGTCCACGGTCATTTCGTGTTCGGGATGGGCGTGGTAATCGACGCGCGGTGTGTCGTCAGGCGCGGCGGCGGCGAGGATGGGGGTAGCGAGGAAAGTTCGGCGGAGCATGGGTGCGGCCTCCTATTGTATGGGGATCCAGACTTGCATGGGTGTGATGTCGCGGTTGTGGAAGGTGTAGTAAGGGATGAGAGTGACGGTGCCGGGGATGGATTTCGCCGCGGGCTTCTGCGCCGGGTGATAGAGAGGTTGCGAAGCGGTATCGGCGGGCGGGCGCGTGGCGGGGTGGCGGAGGACCGTGATGCCTCCGAGCAGTTGTGCGTTCCATTCGGAGGTGAACTTGCCGGTGGAGGTGAGGGACCAATCGAAGAGGCTCGCGCCTGGCGGCTGGTCGATGCCTTCCATGGCGTAGACGAGCGGGCCGCGTTCGACGGCGACTTTGCCGAGATTCTCGCGGACACGCGGGTTGGATGCCGTCAGGCGTTCGCGCATGGGGAGAGTGAGTGTGATGCGGTCGCCGGGCTTCCAGTGGCGGCGGATGGCGAGGTAGCCGTTGCTGCGATGCGGCGTGAAGGGGGCGCCGGCGATGGTGATGGCGGCCTCGTGGGCCCATGCTGGTTGGCGGAGGAAGACGGAGTATTCGGCGTCGCCGCCGGATTCGAGGGTGAGTTCGATGCGGCCGTCCCAGGGGTAGCGGGTCTTCTGTTTCCACACGGAGGGTTTGCCGGCGATGTTCCAGGTGAGGGTGTTGTTGTCGTAGAGGTGGACCCAGAGGCCGTCTTTCGATGTGCTGTAGAAGTAGCCGGGAAGGGAAGCCATGACGCGCTGGAGGTTGGGCGGGCAGCAGGTGGTGTCGTACCAGGGATTGCGGATGCGATCTTCGGGATTTCCGGTTAATTCGAGAGGATTCCGGTAGCAATAGAGATTACCGGCCAGCGAAAGGCCGCTGTTGGCGCCGTTGTAGAGGGCGCGCTCGAACAAGTCGGCGTACTTGGCGTCGGCGGTGGCGTGCAGCATGCGCCAGTTCCAGAACATGGTGCCGATGGCGGCGCAGCTCTCGGTGTAGGCCTGTTGATTGGGGAGTTCGTAGGGCTCGCCGAAGGCTTCGCCCTGGGCTCGGGAGCCGACGCCTCCGGTGAGGTAGATCTTGCGTTGGGACATGTCGTCCCAAAGAGTTTGGAGGGTTTTCCAGTAGGTGGGGTCGCCGGTTTCGAGGTAGTAGTCGGTGGCGCCGGAGCAGGCGTACATGGCGCGGACGGCGTGTCCTTCGAGCCTGGTGCGTTCGGTGAAGGGGCGGACGGTGAAGAGGTAGACACGGTCGCGGGCGGTGGTGGCCTGCAGGTTGCGGGCGTCGCCATCGAGGAGGTAGCCGGCGGCATCGAGGTAGGCGCGGTCGCTGGTGAGGCGGTAGAGTTCGATGAGGGCGAGTTCGATTTCGGGGTGGCCTTCGAAGATGGGCTTCTTCTCAGGTCCGAATTCGCGCATGAGGTAATCGACCATGCGGCGGGCGGAGGCGAGGAGTTTGTTGTCGCCGGTGGCGCGGTACCACGCGATGCCGGCTTGCAGCATGTGGCCGAGGCAGTAGAGTTCGTGGCCGTGGCGCATGTTGGCGTGGCGGTCTTTGCGGTTCTCGGCGGAATAGAATGTGTTGAGATAGCCGGAGGGTTCCTGGGCGGCGACGATTTCGTCGATGACGGCTTCGGCTTTGCGGCGCAGTTCGGGGCTGGGTCCGGATTGGAGGACGAAGGCGACGGCTTCGAGCCATTTGTAGACGTCGGAGTCGGTGAAGAGGGGGCCGCGGCGGGCGGCTTGCTTTTTACCGGAAATACGACGGAAATTGTCGAGAATTCCTTTTTCTTCAAAGAGAGTGAGGAGGGTGGGGAGGCTGACCTCGACGTTGACTTTGCGGCGCGGGGACCAGAAGCCGTCTTCGATGCGTACGGCGCTGACGGGGACACCCTGGAGGACCGCGTTGGGGGAGGAAGTGGTATCGAGGACCGGTTTATTTTGCCAGGTTTGCGCGGCGGCAAGGCTGGT
>JAEUQG010000417.1 GCA_016789755.1 Bryobacterales bacterium | reverse complement strand
GGTTATGTTCGAAGCGTCGTTCGCCGCCACGGCGCTCTGTGCATCGGGTTAAAAATCAAGGCCCGCCGCAGACTCGTGGATGTCTGCACTGCTGCCGACTGGGCCGCTGCCGATCCCGATCAGGAGGCAAACCTGCTCTCGCGCGAGCGTTCCGACCTCATGCACCGCGGTCTTGGCCGGCTCTGCAAACGGGACCGCGAACTGATTACACGCTTCTACCTGCAAGGGGAGTCTCTTCATCAAATCTGCCAGGAAATGAACCTCACCGCGACGCAGTTTCGTTTGTTCAAGAGCAGGGCTAAGGCCAAGCTGGCTGCTTGGACGCAAACTCACTCCTAGGTTTCCGGAGATCCACACTTCGCCACAATAATCCACACCGCTTCCCTGTATCATGGATAGTGGGGCGGTACGCCCGTCTTGTCCTTCAATCCACTTCCATGTCTCAAGAACCCGAGTCTCCGATCACAGTTAACTCCTGGCTCGAAGAAGAGCTGTTCACTCAGTACCTGAACGACCGGCGCGCCGTCGATGAAAGCTGGAGCGGCGTCTTCCAGTCGAAGAAGAAGGCCCCGAACGGCAACGGCGTCAGTCATACACCCTCGCCCGCCCCTGCGCTGAACGCACCTCAACCCGCGGGAGATGCCGCGCTCCTTCGCGGAGCTCCGGCCAAGATCGCTGAGAACATGACCGCCTCGCTCACCATTCCCGTGGCGTCCTCGCAGCGCATCGTTCCGGTCAAAGTGATGGAAGAGAACCGCCGTATTCTCAACCAGCACCGTGCCCTTACCGGCAAGAGCAAAATCAGCTTCACCCACATCGTCGCCTGGGCCATCGTGAAGGCCCTCGGAAAGCATCCCAACATCAACAACGCCTTTGCGGAGATCGAGGGCGCTCCCCATCGCATGGTTCGCTCCGAGATCAACCTCGGCATTGCTGTCGATGTGGCAGGCAAGGACGGATCGCGCAGCCTTGTCGTGCCCAGCATCAAGAACGCCGGGTCACTCAATTTCCAGGAATACATGAATGCCTTCGACGGCTTGGTGGGGAAAGCTCGCACAGGCAAGCTTTCGGTGGCCGATTTCACCGGCACGACCATTTCGCTCACCAATCCTGGTACCGTCGGCACGTTCGGGTCCATGCCGCGCCTGATGGTGGGCCAGGGCGCGATCATCGCCACCGGAGCCATCGACTACCCAGCGGAATATCAGGGTGTCTCGCACAGCGTGCGGGCCATGATCGGCGTCAGCAAGGTGATGGCCGTTTCCTGCACTTACGATCACCGCATCATCCAGGGCGCCGAATCCGGCATGTTCCTCGCCACCTTGCAGGAGCTACTGCAGGGCGAACACAAGTTCTACGACTCCATCTTCATGGATCTCGGCATGCCGCACCATCCCGTGCGCTGGGAGCCCGATCGAATGCAAGCGCTGCCAGGATTCGGCGGCGCCTCCACGAACACCGAAGACATCGCCAAACAAGCCGCGGTACTGCAACTCATCAACGCCTACCGCGTGCGCGGCCATCTCATAGCCGATCTCGATCCGCTCGGCTCAGACTTGCAGTACCATGCGGAACTCGATCCGGCCACCTACGGGCTGACTCTCTGGGATCTCGACCGCGAGTTCCTCACCGGCAATTTGGGCCGCGCCGCCGGTGACGAAGGGCCCTCCTACGCCACTTTGCGCGAGATTCTGGAAACGCTGCGCAACACCTACTGCGGCAAGATCAGTTGCGAATACATGAACATCCAGCATCCGGAGCAGAAGCGCTGGCTGCAGCAGCACATGGAGCCGCAGGCCAACTCCTGGCCGCTGGATACAGTCACCCGCAAGCGCGCGCTGCAGGAACTAATGGAAGCTGAGGCATTCGAACACTTCCTCCACTCACGCTTCCGCGGCCAGAAGCGGTTTGCCCTTGAAGGTTCGGAATCGGCTACGGTCATCCTCGATGCCGTTCTCTCGCATTGCGCCAATCGTGGGGCGGCGGAAGCCGTCATCGGCATGGCCCACCGCGGCCGTTTGACCGTGCTCGCCAATCTCGTGGGTAAGCCGCTCACTCAGATCTTCACCGCGTTTGAAGGCGAACTGGATCCCGATGCGACCCAGGGCTCGGGCGACGTCAAGTACCACCTCGGAGCGACGGGCATTCACGTGTCCGCCAGCGGACGCGAAATCAAGGTCTCCGTATCCCCGAATCCGAGCCATCTGGAAGCCGTGAATCCTGTCGTTGAAGGCATTGTGCGTCCGAAACAGGATCGCCTCGGCGATGCAAATCGAGAGCGGGTCATTCCCATCCTCGTCCACGGCGACGCTGCCTTCGCCGGCCAGGGAGTCGTTGCCGAGACTCTGAATCTTTCCCAGTTGGATGGCTATTGCACCGGCGGCACCATCCACCTCATCATCAACAACCAGATCGGCTTCACGACAAACCCCTACGAATCGCGTTCCACCCACTACTGCACGGACGTGGCCCGAACCGTCCAGGCGCCGATCTTCCACGTCAACGGCGACGATCCCGAAGCTTGTCTGCGCGCCGCCGAACTGGCATTCGAATACCGTCAGGCCTTCAAGAAGGACGTGGTCATCGATATGTTCTGTTATCGCCGCCACGGCCACAACGAAGGTGACGACCCGAACTACACCCAGCCGGTAATGTACCGCAAAATCAAGCAGCAGCCCTCCGTGGCCACGCAGTATGCCGAAAAACTACTGCGCGAGAAGGTGCTAGCCACGGATGAGGTTGAGGCCATCCGCAAGGCCTATCATTCAAAGCTGACAGCAGCCTACGACGAAGCGCAGCGGCCTGAAGCGAGTTACGAAGTGCAGGACATCGGCGATGTGCAGATCGACATGCCGCTTCCCATCGGCGCCAGCACTGCGGCATCGGAAGAGCTGATTCGAAGGGTCGTATCCGGCATCACCTCCGTGCCCGCCGAGTTCCATCTGCACCCCAAATTGCGCAACTTCTTCGACAAGCGGCGCGAGGTAGTGAACGGCGCACCCATGGATTGGGCCACGGCCGAAGCCATCGCCTTCGGGACGCTGCTGCTGGAAGGGACCCCAGTGCGCCTCAGCGGACAGGACAGCGCCCGTGGCACTTTCAGCCAGCGCCACCTGGAAGTCTATGACGTCGAATCCGGCGCGGGCCTTGTTCCCATGCAGCACATCGATCCGGCGCAAGCCCGCTTCGATGTGATCGACAGCTCGCTCAGCGAGTTTGCTGTCATGGGCTTCGAGTTCGGCTATTCCATCGGCGATCCTACCTCGCTCGTCATGTGGGAAGCGCAGTTCGGCGACTTCTCCAACGGCGCCCAGATCATGATCGACCAGTTCATCTCGTCGGCCGAATCGAAATGGGGGCAGCCGAGCGGCCTGGTGCTGCTGCTTCCTCACGGCTACGAAGGGCAGGGGCCGGAGCACTCCAGCGCGCGCATCGAGCGCTTCCTCGTGCTTTGCGCCGAGAACAACATGCAAGTGGCCAATTGCACCACCCCCGCCCAGTATTTCCACCTCCTGCGCCGCCAAATGCTCGGCGGTCACGACAAGCGCGGAATGCGCAAACCGCTGGTGGTTTTCACGCCGAAGAGCATGCTGCGTCACCCCCGCGCGGTTTCGTTCCTGCCGGAACTGACAGCGGGATCCTTCCGCGAAGTCATCGGCGACGATCTGCCGGCGAGCCAGGTTCAGCGCATTGTCTTCTGCACCGGAAAGCTCTATTGGGAGTTGCTGGCTGCCCGCGAAGAGAAGAAAGCGGACAACGTCGCCATCGTGCGGTTGGAGCAGATGTATCCGTTCCCCGCTGCTCAGGTCGAACAGCAATTGGCTCGCTATTCACCCGCCGCCGAAGTGGTGTGGGCGCAGGAAGAGCCGCGCAACATGGGCGTTTGGCGCTTCCTCCTCGAACACATGGAGCCGCTCCTCGATCCCACCAAACGCCGCATGCGCTACGCGGGACGCAAGGAGAGCGCCAGCCCAGCCACCGGCTCCAGCAAGCGCCACGCGCAGGAGCAGGCCGGGTTGATCGAAGAAGCCATTTTGATGGTTCCCCCGCCGCAACGCAAGACGTCGACCGTCCGCCGCAGAGTGAAGGTTTCGGCGCAGTAAGCCCCCCGGTGTAAGATGCCCATCCCACGCAAAGAGAAGCTTTGGGTGGGAGCCGGCTCCTTCGCCGCGGTGTATCTGTTCTTCCTCGAATACCTCTGGCCGCTCAAGCGGGTTCACCTCTTTTCCGATATTGAGGGCTACCACTGGCCTTTGCTGAGCTATGCCTATCAGTCCATGAGGGAGGGCCGTTTTCCGCAGTGGGACGCGGGCATCTACTGCGGCATCAGCTTCATCGGCAATCCGCAAGCCGCCCTGTTCTATCCTCCGAACTGGCTGCTCTTCGCCCTTACTTGGCCGCGTCAGGCGATTTCCTACGTCACCCTTCAGTTTGTCGATGTGATGCACTTCTGGATTGCGATGCTGTTGGTCTATTTCTGGCAGCGCAACCGAGGGAGCCGAGTCCTAACCGCACTCGTCTGCGCGCTCTGCTTCTCCTTCAGTGGCTACGCCATGGGCGATATCCAGCACCTGGGCGCGACCAATTCCTTCACTTGGTTTCCTCTGGCGTTGTGGGGAATCGAAGAAGCTTCTCGCGCCGGCCACGTCCGGCCGCTATGGAAGCTGTTGTTGGGCTCGGCGCTCTCCTTCCTCGCCGGGTATCCTCCGGAGTGGGCCGTGCTGGCCGCTTGCGCCATGGCATTTGCGCTATGCCTGGATGGACGGCGCTGGCTTGTGCCCTACACGCTCGCTGGGTTGGTCGCCTCGCTGGCACTGTGTGCCGTGCAGATCCTCCCCACGCTCGAAGCTTCGCGGCTGAAGGTGTCCGCCCGCTACTTCGGCGACCCATTGCCCTGGGTCCTGTTCAGCAATCTCTTCCTCCCTAACCGCTTCGATCAGAGCAGAGCCGTCCCCATGGGGCTCGGCGAAGAGCAGTATTTATACATCGGTGCGCCCGGCCTGTTTGCGCTCGTGTGGTTGTTGGCGACGCGAAAATGGAAGGTCGCCGTACCAGGCGCCGCCATCGCCGCGCTCTCCCTGTGGATGATGCGCAATCCGTTCGGCTGGACCTCTGCGCTACTCGACGTGTTGCCCCGATTCAACGAAATCGTACGCAATTGGAATTTTCTTGCTGGCTTGGCGCTTGCTTCCGCCCTGCTCACCGCCGCTGCAATCGAAGATATGCTCGACCGCCCGGCGCGAGCCTTTGGAACGCAGGTCATTCCTGTCCTCTGCGGAGTATGGTGCGGCTGGCTTTGGTATGTCTGGATCCCGGGGGGGCGCGATTTCGGCGCCGGATGGCTCAGCGCACTGGAAGCCTCGGTCTCCCTGCTCATCTTCTTCGCCTTATTACGGGCGGCTCCCAGCGGGAAACCGGTTGTCCAGGCTGCCCTCGTGCTCCTTGTCTTCACGGAGTTCAAGGTCTATGGTACGAACCGCCGGTTCAGCGCCAGTCAGGACGATATCGACCGCTTTTTCGCCGCCGACGCCCGCACTGGCGGACCTGGCATGCTGGGTGTCGACGATGCTGTCTACCGGCAATTCCGCGACAACCGGCACTATCGCATCGCGCTGCTCGAAAGTCTCGTCCACGACGACATGCGCCATTACCTGCTGGCAACGCCACAGGGGCTGGACCCGCTGCTCCCGGCCCAATATCGCCGCGAAGTGGAGCGCTTCACCCCTTTCCACTCCGACCGCGAATTCTGGCCCGACCCCTTCCACGACGCATCGCTGCGCCGGCTGGGCATCCGCTATATCCTGCTGGCGCAATCGAATCCGCTGTACTCCAAGCTACGCTCCGACCCTCGCTACCGCCTGATGGAGCCATCCACCAGTTTCTTCCACGCCTTCGAATACCGGCAGGCGAGCGCCATCGTTGAAATTCCCGCCGGCACGGCACGGCCGCTGCGCTGGACGCCGGAGCACCGCATCGTGGAAGTGGATTCCCCCGGAGGGGTGCTCCTTCTAAAGGAGAACTATGCCCCGGGTTGGCACGCGGAAATCGATGGGCGAGATGCCCCCATTGAGCGGGACGGATTGGCATTCCAGCGCCTCCTCATCCCTGCGGGCCGCCATGTGGTGAGTTTCCGCTATTCGTCGCCTGCACTGCCTTGGGGAGCAGGTCTAACGGTACTCGCCGGAATATTCCTGTGGAGTGTGAGAAAACACAATTACCCCGTTCCTGCACCTCGCAGTACGGGGCAATTGGAAGTTCAGTGAAGCGAATCGCGCCTTAGGCCGCGGCCTTCGCTAAGCGGTGGGCCAGACGGGACTTATAGCGGGCGGCGGTATTCTTTTTGATGACGCCCCACTTGGCGGCCCGGTCGACAACCGAGAAAGTCTTGGGCATGAGAGCCGACGCGCCCTGGACATCCTTCTTGTCGAGGAGGCGGCGCATGGCGCGGATCGCGTGGCGAAGCCGCGACTTGCGCATGCGGTTCACTTCCGTCTTGCGCTCAGTCATCCGGACGCGCTTCAGTGCAGAAAACGTATTAGCCATTGAGAAACACCATCAACCAGTATACAACGCTTTTTGTCATTTCGGGGGGTGAATTTTCAAGGTCACGGGAATGAGTGGGGAATTTGCGGACTGCCATGCAGAAACCCGCAACGCCGTCCGGTACGTACCGGGCTTCAACTTCCCGGGCTCGATGCGAATTGTAACAGGGTCCCCGGCGTGCCCGCCGTCCGGAATCTGCGTTCGGCCGCGCAAAGCCTGCGCATCTAGCCAGTCTGCCCCTGCCGCCTCGATTCCGTACGGCATGTCAGGCCAACTGGAGGAAACCACCACCGTCTGCGGCTCCGGCAGCGGCCCATTAATGGTGTACTCAAACTCCAACGAATCGGGGGCGTGAACCAGAATCGGCGCGCCCTCCACTTTCAGCTCGAACAGCCGAGTTGCGTGTTCGCAATCATTGCCCACCCGCACCAGAAACTGAAAACTTCCCGTCCGCGACGGCGTGCCGCTCAGATACCCCGATGCATGCAGGAGCATCCCCGGCGGAAGTTCGCCCAGAACTACACGGAACTGCTGGCTATTCAACCCGCAGCGCGATGGGCCTAGGGCGATAATCGGATCGTGATGATAAGGCTTATGGACAATAGCGGTGGGAAGCCCTAGTGTGGCAATCTCCAGAAAGAAGAGAAATATTTGCATTCCATGATGCTCATCGGCTAGCCGTTTGCGCGTTATAGTGTGACGGTCTTTTCCGATATGTCGAGGAGGAGGCCGCCATGCAGGCAATCGTTCGTTGGTCTTTGGCATTAGGAATCGGTTTGGTTGGGTCCGTCTCAGCCGGAGCGCAAACTCCGCCGGCCGCCGCGCCGGCTGTCCCGTTGAGCGGATTGGGACGCAATGTGCTCACCAATCAAGGTGTAGCGCTGCTCGCTCGGTCCGGCTACAGCGAAGGCTTTATCATCGACATGATCTTCCACAAGGAGACGCAGTTCGATGTCAGCGCTGAAGGGTTGGCTTGGCTCGCCAAGCAGGGTTTGACAGAGCGTATCGTGCGGGCGATGGTCGCCAACGAGAGAAAAGAGCAGTCCACTGCCGTCGTTCCCGCATCGGTCGTTGTTGGGCAACCGCAAGCCGCATTGACCCCCGTCATTGCGCAATCGCAAACGGTGGCAACGGCAGGTGGAAAGCCCGTGAACGTGGAGGTAGAGGTAACGATGCCATCGCCGGGCCCGTCCAACGCTTCGTGGCACATGCGAGGTTGGGATCGCGACCGTTGGTATCTGATGCCCAGATAGCCCGTCAGGGGAATACATCCGGCGCGATAAGGGATTGCGTACTTGGGTTGAGAAACGTTTGGAAAGGGAGTTGCACTATATGAATGTGGAGATTTCGGGGGCTATGTGGATAGTTAACTTAATTCCCTTATTTTTCATCGTCGGATTGTTCCTGGCTATGTTGTCTTCTTCACCGAAGGCTGATCGCTAGGCGGTAACTCAGACACACCCTGTGTCATAACTGTACACACCTCAGCACGGCTTGCCTGGTCAGCAAGCGGTCCAAAGGGCCGAAACGATAGACTGAGGAAATGCGGTTCGCGGTCACTCTGATTTTCCTGCCTTTCTCCCTGCTCGCTCAGCAACAACCTTTCGATGTCCTCATCACCGGGGCACGCGTCGTTGACGGCGCCGGCAACCCGTACTTCTACGCCGACATCGGCGTGCGCGGTGACTCCATCGCTGCCATAGGCCTGCTTGGCAGTCACGCCACGAAAGTCCGCATCGATGCGCGAGGATTCACCCTCACGCCCGGATTCATCGATACTCACAATCACTCCGACCGCGATATCTTCCAGGAACCAACGGCAAAAGCCTTCCTCTATCAAGGCGTTACCACTCTCATCGGGGCGCCTGACGGTTCTTCGCCCATCCCGCTCAAGCCTGCCATGGACAAACTCAACGCCCTCAAAATGAGCGTCAACATGGCCCTCTGCGTCGGTCATGGATCGGTCCGCCGTGCGGTGCTCAACATGGAAAACCGGCCGCCCAGCCCCGTTGAACTCGATAAGATGAAAGCGATTACCCGCCAAGCCATGCTCGACGGAGCCATCGGCCTGTCCACCGGTCTCTTCTACACCCCCGCCAATTTCGCCAAAACGGAGGAGGTGATCGAGATCGCCAAAGTGGTCGGCGAATATGGGGGCTTTCACGTTTCGCACATCCGCGACGAGGGCAACTTCATTCTCGATTCTGTTCGTGAGACGATTCGTATCGGCGAGGAGGGCGGGCTACCCACTCAGATCACCCATCACAAGATCGGCGGCAAGGCCAACTATGGCAAGAGTTCCGACACCTTGCGCATGATCGATGAGGCGCGCTCACGCGGTGTCGATGCCACTGTGGATCAGTATCCCTATACAGCCTCCCATACCAGCCTGGGAGCCGCTCTGTTGCCGCAGTGGGCTTTCGGCGGCGGCGCCTCCGCTCTCAAGGAGCGCCTCAGTGCCCCGGAGCAGCGTTCCCGGATCAAGGCTGAGATCGTACGGCGCATCGAAAACGAGCGAGGCGGCGGCGATCCAAAGAACATTGTGCTCACCAACTGCTCTTTTGACAGGACCCTGGAGCGCAAATCCCTTTCCGCCATTCTTGCCGAGCGCGGCAAACAACCCACCATGGACAATGCCGCTGAACTCGCCATGGAGATACAACTGAAGGGCGGATGCAGCGCTGTCTTCCATTGGATCCATGAGAACGACATCGAGCGGATCCTCAAGTATCCTTGGACGATGGTCGCCTCCGACGGTTCGCTCACGATGGCCCACCCGCGCAGCTACGGCACTTTTGC
Organism: Bryobacterales bacterium; assembly: GCA_016789755.1. Lineage (GTDB taxonomy): Bacteria > Acidobacteriota > Terriglobia > Bryobacterales > Bryobacteraceae > CADEFT01. The sequence continues at coordinate 45,386 of JAEUQG010000417.1, read as the reverse complement.
CCGCGTATTGGCCCGCTACGTGCGAGAGCGTAAAGTGATCCCCTTCGAAGACGCCATCCGCAAGATGAGCGGCTTGCCCGCCCAGCGCACACGCCTCTACGACCGCGGCTTGATCCGCGTCGGGATGAAGGCCGACCTTGTCATCCTCGATCCGAACAAAGTGGAAGATAAGGCCACATTCGATAAGCCTGCCGAACTGGCGGTGGGCGTGCGCGACGTGCTTGTGAACGGAAAGATTGCCATGCGCAACGGGAAGGAAACCGAAGAGCGCCCGGGACGTCTCCTTTATGGACCGGGTTATGAAGGCAAATAAGACGATTCTCCTCGCGCTCCTCGGCGCCGGTATGCTGGCGGCTCAGCCCAAGATCGGTGTCATCGAGATCTTCGGCGCAAAGAAGACCCCGCGCGATAAGATCGTCAAGGCTCTCGGCGCCCTGGATGGCGATCCTCTACCATCGTCGAAGGTGGAATCGGAGGGACGTATCGAACTCGTTCCGGGCATTCTTCGCGCCACGATCGAAGCTGTCTGCTGCGAAGGTGGCCGGGCGATTCTCTATGTCGGCGTGGAAGAGAAGGGGAGCGAATCCCGCTTCGAGTACAATTCCCAGCCTTCGCAGGAACTGCGCATTCCGGAAGAAATCGAGAACGAGTGGATGGAGTTCATCGGCTCGTTGAATGTCGCCGTACAAAGCGGCAAGGCCGATGAAGACCTGACCCAGGGGCATTCGCTCATGGCAGATGCCGGAGTCCGCAAGAGCCAGATCAGGTTTCTCGAAATGGCCGGCCGCCACCTGGACCTCTTGCGAAATGTACTGCGCAACTCCGAAGACGAGCAGCAGCGCGGCATCGCGGCCTTTGTTCTGCAGTACGGGGCCGACAAAAAGCAGGTTGCCGCCGATCTTCAACACGCGATGCGCGACCCAGATTCGACCGTCCGCAACAACGCCATGCGCGGGCTTGCGGCGTTGGCCGTCTTTGCCCAATTGAACCCGCAATCGGAACTGAAAATCTCACCAACCTGGTTCATCGAGATGCTTAACTCCACTCACTTTACAGACCGCAACAAAGCATCGCTCGCCCTGATGAATCTTACCGAGAAACGCGACCAGAACACGATGCAGCACATGCAGGACCGGGCGGTGCCGGCGTTGATGGAGATGGCTCAGTGGAAGAGCCTCGGGCACGCCTTGCCTGGGTTCATCCTCTTGGGGCGCCTTGTGGGATGGTCCGAAGACGAAATCCACGACAAGTGGAAGCAAGGCGCCCGCCAGCAACTGCTGCAATTGGCGCGCGATCTCAACAAAAAGAAGTAGCCTCAGTTCGGCGCGCTGTGCATATCCAGGGTGCTCTGCTCCGCCGTTAGGGTGCTTGGCACGCCCCGCCGCTCATCTCCGGCCATGGCGCCTTTCCTTTGCAGAAGGTTATGTAGCGCACGGTCGTACAGCCGGATCAAATGGGCCTCAAACTTTCGGAATTCTCGCGCCGACAGATCGGTGGTGTGGAATTGCGACTTGCGCAATCGGCGCAGCCGCCACTCCGCATCCACCATCTCTGAGATGGCGCGCTCTTCCGTCACCGTGCGCGGGTGATACTCCGTGAAATACGCCTCAAGGAGAGCCTCAAGTTCTTCACGACTCTCGCCTGACAGCAGCGCCGTGGAAAAGGTGGGAAATGTCAAAGGGGAAGACATGCCGTTTCTCACTTAGGAAATACCACGCCCGCATTCCCTCCCAGCGGAACATTCCGCACAAACTCAAGAAAAGAAACAGGGGAAAAAGTGGCGTCGGCTGTGAGCGGCAATTGCGGGAAGGGCTAGTTGGGCAACCCGAGTTGGACGGGTGGCGCCGGGCGGACTTTGGGTGGCTTAGCGGTGAGCCGCCGCGGATCGAACAGATGTTGCGGCTTGAAAGCTTTGCGCGACCAACCGGAGCCTTCCTGGAACTGCAGCCCAATGAAATACCCGATTTCGCGGTAGACGCAATATCGGACGATGCCCTCCATCTGGCCCTTGGGGTAGCTGATGCGCAGCTTGGTGTTGAGTGGGATGGCATGATCCAACTGCAAGCACGCTCCGGAAAGGGAGATATCTTCAAGATTGGCGATGGTACGGTGCGAACGACCAGTCTCATCGGTCCACTGGATGTTTACCAGGTCCGCGCAAAGCATGCGAGGTTGGAAACGCCTGTCCTGCATACTTCTATAATCGTCGCACAGTCCGTTGAGGTGTAGTTGCCGGGTCTGTGTTTTTTTACTTAAGTGGCAAATTAGTGAGATTCTTAGAATCCGCCATTACAGGGGACGATGAGGGCTCAAGTACCAGGCAGGATGTGCCGATAGGAACAGAAGTGGGACTTTATGTTTTGGCGCATTTTGCCCTGTTGGTGAATGCGCAGACAATGGTGGTGGGCAATCGGAAGGCGACGCCTGCGCAAATTTTGCGCAGTCAGGAGTCTTCGATTGATCGCCAAAAGGCATCTGTCAGGCGGCAAGTGATGGGTGCGGTGCCGCAGGCGACGCTACCCGAGCCTGGGGCGTGGTTCACGACGCCGTGGGCCGCTCCATCGGCAGGCGCACCTGCGAACGTGAACATGGCCGCCGCGTCTATGCCTATTGCTCCTGCGGCGCAGGACTGCGATCCCATGCGCCAAGAAGAGGTAACACCACTGATCAAGGAGGCAGCCGGGCGGGAGCAGATCAAGGAAGAGTTGGTGCGAGCAGTGATTGAGCGGGAGAGCGCATTCCGTCCGTGTGCGGTTTCGCCGAAGGGGGCGCAAGGGTTGATGCAATTGATGCCGGCGACTGCGGCGGAACTGGGGGTTCAGGACCCGTTCGACGCGCGGCAGAACATCAATGGAGGAACGCGCTACTTGAAACGGCTGTTGGACAGGTATCAGGGCAAAGTGGAACTGGCGCTGGCGGCATACAATGCCGGTCCGGGGGCGGTGGATAAGGCGGGCGGTGTACCGGCGATTGACGAGACGCGCGCCTACATTCTGAACATCATGAACAAGTTCGCGTTCTAGGCGATTACGTTCTTGATGACAGTGCCACCAATATCCGTCAGCTTCTTATAGCGTCCAGCGTGCAGATAGGTAAGGCGATTCTGATCGAGGCCGAGCAGCTCGAGCAGCGTGGCGTGCACATCGCGTAACGGAATCGGTGAGCCGGCGGCACGAACGGAGAAGTCGTCGGTTTCACCGTAAGTGGCCCCTGCCTTGACATTGCCTCCGGCCATCCAGATGACGAGCCCGTACTGGTTATGGTCGCGGCCGGGCTTATCCGTGACGAGGTTGTTGTCAAAGGGAGTGCGACCCATTTCGGAGGCCCAAACAACCAGTGTTTCGTCGAGTAGTCCGCGCGATTTCAGATCGCTGATAAGTCCGGCAACTGGCTTGTCGACTTCCTTGCAGTGCTTCGGGATGCGGCCTTTGACGTCGCCATGGTCATCCCAGCGGTCGCCACCTGCGCCGTGGAGGCAGAGGACATAGCGGACTCCTCGTTCCACCATGCGGCGGGCCATGAGGCACTGGCGTCCAAACGGCTCCGAGACCGGGTCATCGAGCCCGTAGAGTTTTTGGGTGGCTGCGGACTCCTGACCCAGGTCTACGAGTTCCGGGGCCTTCGACTGCATGCGGAAGGCGAGTTCGTAGGACGCGATGCGGGCATCGAGTTCGCTCGCGTTGGAGCGGCTGCTGCGGTGGTTCTGATTCATCCATTGCAGGAGGTCGAGTTCCTTGCGTTGTTCGGCGGCGGAGAGGGCGGAGGGGCGGTGAAGATCGACGATGGGAGCCGAACCGTTGCGGAACAACGTGCCCTGGTAGGCGGCCGGGAGAAATCCATTACCCCACACACCGGCGCCGCCGATAGTGGCGCCGCGCTTGTCGCCCAGGACGATGAAGCCTGGCAGATCCTGATTCTCTGAGCCCAGACCGTAGGTGACCCAGGCGCCAATGGACGCGCTGCCCGGGAACTGATTGCCAGTGAGGGAATGATATACGGCCGGGCCGTGGTTGTTGTTGTCGACTTTGACCCCGTGGATAAAGGCGAGATCATCAACCACGCCTGCCAGGGCGGGCATGAGGTCGGTAACGTAGCGGCCGGATTGACCGTGAGGGCGCAGGGGTGCGACGGGGGGAATAATGCGGTTGGGTGCTGCCGAAAACGTTGCGATTTCGCCCGTGGTGCCCGAGGCCTGGGGCATGCGCTGACCCGCGAGTTTGACCAGCGCGGGCTTGTGCTCGAACAGATCCATCTGGCTGACGCCACCTTCCATGAAGAGGAAGATGACGCGTTTGGCTTTGACGGGCTTGTGGGCGGGGCGCGGCAGGAGCGGGTTTTCCGAGGACATGCCGGCCAAGGCGATTCCACCCAAGCCCAGGTACGAGCCGAAGAGCATTTGGCGGCGAGAGACACGTATAGTGCTGTTCATTGGAGTCTGCCCACAGACAACATATCACGGATTTCGGACCGGGATGGAGGGACCCCGAAGGCCGCTACAATAAGCGGAATGGGCCGTATTCAAGTTCTTCCCGACGATTTGGCGAACAAGATCGCGGCCGGCGAAGTTGTCGAGCGGCCAGCTTCAGTGGTGAAGGAACTGCTCGAGAACTCGCTTGACGCTGGCGCTTCGGAACTCCGGATCGACATCGAAGCGGGGGGGAGGCGGCTGATCCGCATCGCCGACAACGGCAGCGGGATGCTGCGCGACGATGCTCTGCTGGCCTTTGAGCGGCACGCCACCAGCAAGATTCGCAAGGCGGTGGATCTTTTCTCCATCGGAACGCTGGGGTTTCGCGGTGAGGCGTTGCCATCGATTGCGTCTGTGTCGCGGCTGACCTTGGAGACGCGGTCGGCCGAAGAGCAGGTGGGCAGCATTGTGGAAATCAACGGGGGCAAGATCATCCGCTGCGACGAATCAGGGCTCGCGCCAGGGACCACGATCGCGGTACGGGACCTGTTTTTTAACGTGCCCGCGCGCCGGAAGTTTCTGCGATCCGAGCAGACCGAACTGGCTCATGTTGCCTCTCTGGTGACGCATTACAGCCTGGCGCATCCGGACAAAAGCTTCTCGCTGACGCACGAAGGCGCGGATCTGTTGCGGGTAACTCCAGTGGGGACGCAGCGCGAGCGGGTGTACCAGGTCTTCGGTGGCAAACTCTTGGAGGATCTGATCGAAATGGGTGAGGTGAGGCGGGAGATCCCTGTGGAGGACGGGGCGGCGGTGGGATATGCGGTGAGTGGGTTCGTATCCCGTCCGCAGGTGCAGAAGTCGAACCGGAACTCCATCTTCCTCTTCGTCAACCGGCGGCTGATTCGGGACAAGCTTTTGTTGCATGCCCTGACGGCGGCCTATCACAACCTGATTCCGCCGGGCGCGTTCCCGTTTGCGCTGGTGTTTGTAGATTGCGACGTGACGGAGGTGGATGTGAATGTGCATCCATCGAAAACGGAAGTGCGGTTTCAGCGGGGGAGCTTTCTACACGACTTTGTCCGCGATGCCATCCGGGATGCCCTGACACGGAGCAGGCCGGTGTCGAGCCTGCCGGTACGGGAAACTCCGCAGCAGGGGGTGGATCTGCCGTTCTCGGAATTTTCCTCGCGCATGGAGAGCGTCTCGTTTGGGACGGCGGAAGCGGCGTTTGCTCCGCCGCTGACTCCGGAGCAGGCATCGGCCTTGCCGGAGTTTACGCTGCATCCTTCGCAGAGCGTGCCGCCGCGGCTCGATTTCAGCGGCCCGGGGATCGCGTTGGAGCACTCCGCTCCGGTGCGCCTGAAGGTGCCGGACACACACGGAGCATTTCCACGCGAGGCTATGCTGGATGCGCCGCCGAGCATGGAGGCGTTGGCGGATTTGCGGCCGCTGGGGCAATTGCAGGAGTCGTTCATTATCGCCGCGAGCAGGGACGGTTTGTGGATCATTGACCAACATGTAGCGCATGAACGGATTCTGTTCGAAAAAGTGTTGCGCGATTGGGCCAGCGGGCGGGTGGAGCGCCAGCAGTTGCTGTTGCCGCTGATCTTGGAACTGACTCCCTCGCAGTGGATCGAGTACGAGCGGATTCGTGAGGAGTTGCTGCTGGCGGGGTTTGAGACCGAACCGTACGGCGGGAGATCAGTAGCCGTGCAGACCGTACCGGCGGCCGTTCCGGCCGGAGAAGCGGAGCGGATTCTGGGGGATATTTTGGAGATCGCCGAGGGAGAGTTGAGAAAGGCTTCGATCGAGGATTTCCGGCGTGGTATGGCGGCCTCCATAGCCTGCCGAGCGGCGATCAAGATCAACATGAAGCTGGACGCTGATAAAATCGATTATCTTCTGCGAGAGCTGGCGTCTACCGAGTATCCTATGAGCTGTCCCCACGGACGGCCTGTGGCCCTGCGCTATGGCATTCGAGATATTCTAAAGGGATTCCATCGGATCTAGCATAGGATGCACCCCAATGGCTAAGCGAACACCCAAGGCGCCGGATAGCGGGAAGAAGGTTCGCCGCATTGCCCGCAATGTGATCGGCGTTGTGCCCGCAGAGAAGGTTTTTCAGTCTAAGGCTGACCGGAAAAAGCCGAAGCACAAGAAACCGGTGAACCCCGACGAATAGGGTCGGAATTTAGGCAAGCATAAGATTTATAAGCTGTTTACCTCCCCTGTGGGACTCGCGCTCTGCGCCTCCCTCCAATGCGGGTATCCCCCACCACCGCATAAGAGTCGTGAGAGATTCCATGAAGTGGTATTGCCGTACTATGAACTCCGGGTTAGATTAATTCTTCGGTTGCAGCACTACATACAAGAACAGCCGCAGGCTGAGCAATGCGAGCTGTCGCTACGATTCTGCGTCACGGTTCGTGTACGCAGCTTTTTCTGGTGGGAAGGACCTTTTCATGTTCCTGAGAGCAGACAGACAGCCGGTGTTAGTCGGCGAATCCGCCCGGACACGCCAATTGACGCGGCTGATAGAAAAGATGGGCTCAAGCCGGTGGCCAGTCCTCGTATTAGGTGAGACGGGAACGGGAAAGGAAGTAGTTGCGCGCACCATTCACCAAACCAATCCCCAAGGTCCATTCGTCACCATCGATTGTTCTGCGCTGGTTGGCACCATCATGGAAAGCGAACTGTTCGGTCACGTGAAGGGCGCTTTCACCGGAGCGGTTGGGATGAAGACCGGGCTGATCGAAGCAGCGAACGGGGGCACGGCGTTCTTCGATGAAATCGGGGAGCTGCCGCTCGACATGCAGGCGAAGTTGCTTCGCGTGTTGCAGGAAAAGGAGTTCCGGCCGGTCGGTTCGCTCGTGCCGAAGCGCTCGGACTTCCGGGTGGTGGCGGCGACGAATCGCGACTTGGCCAAGGAAGTGGACCGCGGCACGTTTCGGCGGGATCTCTATTACCGGCTGAACGTCGTGAATCTGAAGATCGCCCCATTGCGGGAGCGGCGGGAAGATATTGCGCCTCTCATCGATCACTTCATGCGGCTCTACGGGGGCAGCCACCGCATGACGCAAGAGGCGATGGATGCCTTGGTGTCCTACGACTGGCCGGGGAATGTGCGGGAGCTGGAGAACTGCATCCAGAACATGGTGGCAGTACACACAGGGCCGCTGTTGACGGTTTCTGACCTGCCGTCGAGCGTGCAGAACCATCTGTTGAGCAAGCGCTATCAGTCGGCGGCTGCTGTAGTGGGCGGCTTCCATGCGTTGACAGCCGCTGTTCCGCAGCCTGCGGAGAAAATTCAGCCGATTACAACGAGTATTCCCTACGGGGATTCACCGGTGCTGCCGCTGGTGGAACTGGAGAAACGTGCGATCCGGCAGGCGCTGGAGTACACACGCGGCGACCGGGGAGTGGCCGCGACCTTGCTCGGCATTGGACGGACAACGCTTTACCGGAAGCTGAAGGAATACCAGATGGCGTGCTAATCGCCATGAGAATTTGCCTACGGCCAGCGCACCAATTAGCGAAGGACGCAATTGGGACATGCCTGACCGGAACCTCCAAGTACTGCTGATCGACGGGAAGACAGAAGACTCGCATTGGGTGCGGGATTTGCTGGCGGATTTTGGAGATAACCGGTTCGGCGGCGGGTGGATGCATGGGATCGAGATTTTTCCCATTGACCGGTTGGCGGACGCTCTGGCGTTGCTCGCAGGGGATGGGGCAAGCCAATTCGATGCCATCCTTCTCAATCCGGACCTGCCCGATAGCGTAGGACTTCGTTCCCTCCTGCGGGTGCAAACGAGCGCCCCTGCCGTGCCGGTGCTGATCTTGGCCGAACTGGACGACCAAGACCTGGCATTAAGCATGGTGCGTGCAGGGGCGCAGGATTATCTGGCCAAGAGCGAGTTGGACAGCGTACCGCTCGCGCGGGCCTTGCGGCTGGCTGTGGAGCGCAACAAGACCGTCCGTCAATTGCGGGCGGCTGCGTGGAGAGACGAACTGACGGGCCTTGCCAATCGAAGCGGTTTTGAAGTGCTCGCCGGAAGAGATTTGGCAACGGCCCGCCGGTTACGGCAGCCGGCGGCGTGCGTGGCGATGGAGGTAGAGGGGTTGACGCAACTCTCCATGACCTATGGGAAGGATGAGAGGCAACTCGCGCTAATTGAAACGGCAGACGTCTTGCGTACCTGTGTGGGAAGCACGGGTTGTCTGGCGCATATCGGCGGGGACCGGTTCGCCCTGCTGGTAGCGGCAGCAGGGAAAGACCTCGGGCAGATTACGGCAACGCTGCGGAGACGGTTTCAGAGCTACGCTTCGGCTCCGAGCCGCAGCCTCTTGACACTGCGGCTGGGCGTGGCGGGGAGCGATGGAGAGATCTCTTCGGTAAGCGAGTTGCTGGAGTCGGCGCAGCAAGGCTTGTGCGAAAATATGGGGATTCCAGCAAAAGCCGGGTCGAAGGAATCCTATTTCTCCGAGTACACCTATAGCGATCGACGCGACGTATAGCTTGGGGGCCAACCTCAGCGGAGTCGGCGTGTATAGCCGCGAGGTGATCCGCGCGATCGCCGCGGCACATCCGGGGCAGCGCTTCCTGTGGTGTTACCGGACGCAACGCTATCTGCGGTCGTGGCAGGAACCAATGCCTGCCAACTGCCGGCGACGGTTGCTCTTCGAATCCCGCGTTCCGCGATGCGCGCTGTTCCACGGTCTGAACCAACGCCTTCCGGAGGTGGGTCAGGGGCGTTCGGTGGTGACCTTTCACGATCTGTTCGTGCTGACAGGTGAGTATTCGTCGGCCGAATTCCGGACGCGGTTCAGCCGGCAGGCGCGGGAGGCGGCGGAACGTGCCGACCGCATCATCTGCGTGTCGGCGTTCACCGCCACTCAGGTCCGGGATCTGTTGCACGTTCCGGAAAGTAAGCTGCGGGTGGTGTGGCATGGGGTACATTGTCCAAGAAGCCTCTTCGGCGATGCGGGCCGGCGTCCAGTGGTGCTTCATGTGGGAGCGGTGCAAGCACGCAAGAATATTGTGCGGCTGGTTGAGGCATTCGAGACAATGCCGTCTCCATGGCGGTTGATTCTGGCGGGCTCGGCAGGCTACGGAGCGGAAGCCATTCTTAAGCGGATTGAATCGAGCCCGGCGCGGCAGAGAATCGAACTGACCGGCTACGTGGACGATGACCGGCTGGCGGAGCTATACCGGACTTCCAGGATGCTGGCGTTCCCGTCGTTGGACGAAGGGTTCGGAATCCCCTTGCTGGAGGCGATGGCTTATGGGCTGCCGGCCTTGACATCGAACGGATCGGCGCTGCGGGAGGTCGCCGAAGGGGCAGCGGTTCTGGTGGATCCCCGGAGGACCGAGGAGATCAGCGCGGCGATGCAGGATCTGGCGAGTGACGAAGGGTTGCGGAAGCGTCTGGTGGCGGCGGGGTTGGAGAAGGCGAAAGCCAACTCCTGGGGCATGGCGGCGGAAAAGACATGGGCCGTCTACGAGGAGTTGCTGGGAAAGAGCTTCGCCGGACGGTGAAGCTTTCTAGCGTTCCTCGTCGGTCGAGATTTTCAAGGCCTTCAGGAACTTGTGGTCCTGATTGGTCCATTTGATGCGAGTGGAAGCATCAAATGCCGTTTCAATCACTTGCGCCTCTTCTTCCTCGTCTTCGCGCTTGTTGAAGCCGATAGTGGCTTCCAGCACGAGGAATACATCATAGCCCGAGCGTTTGATTTCACCGATGGCTTCGGCGATGCGATCGGATTCCGATAACGATTCGTTGATCGCGTTTCCAAGCTCCTGCATTAGCTCTCGAAGTCGTTCGTCCAAAGTTCAAATCGCCTTTCGGGACGATCCCAGGATAGCACCTTTCGCCCCTAACTCCTCTATCGGCACAAGGGTGCGGTGAGAATACCTCCACCCGCCGGTGTTCGTATTGCTACCATTGGTAAGACCTCAATCATGGCGGGCAAAGTCAAACAGTTTCTGGACCATGTGGTGCCGGGTGTAGTAAAGCCGATTCGAGTTCTGTGGAACGAGATGATCGGGTTTGTTTTTCTCTGTCTAGGCATCATCCCGATCCCTTCGGCGTGGCGCGCCTACGGCGAGCAAGACACATTCCGGTTGCTGCTGACCGGGTCCTTTTCGGCGATTATGTTGTACTTCGGTCTCACCTCGTTCCTGCGTGCACGGAAGATCAATCGGACCTGAAGACGGCGGAGGAGACCGGAAAGTGCTCTCCGCTGAGTGCAGTTGGGCGGTACGCTCGTGGCGGTTCGAGAAGTCGTGCCTCGCCCGCTCCTGTGGAAAGCCTCGACAACGTGGGGAAACTTCGCGGCAATTACATGCGGTTTTCGATGAGCATCGAGACCCGTAGCAAGGTGTACGGGAAACGCGATAATCGGACCCAAGTTGCGTTTTGTTAACAACCGATTCACACTAGTTACATCTAGTTTCATCATCTCCGTCGATTTACCGGGTCTTTTCACTCACAAACCAACCTTCCGAGGAGGGGTCTCATGCAACGTACTGTTGCTGTGCTCTATGCATTTTTGTGGGCGGCAAACCTGCCTGCCCAAGTCACATCCGGAGAGATTCTGGGAACCGTCCAGGATCAAAGCGGAGGAACGATCGGCGACGCCAAAGTGATTGTTCGCAGCCTCGATACGAACGCGGCGCGAGAGGCGATGACATCGGCGGACGGACGCTTCCGGGTTCCGGCCTTGCCGCCAGGGTCCTATGAGCTGTTGGTCGAGAAACAGGGATTTGCGAGATTCGTGCAGGGTCCGGTCACGCTGCGGTTGAACCAAAGCGCGGACTTCACTGTGAAGTTGCAGGTGTCGGGAGTTGCGGAAACGGTGACGGTAACATCGGATGCGGCTCTGGTGAACACAACCAACGCCGAAATAGGTGTGAACTTCGATTCGCGGCGGATCAGCGAAGTTCCGCTGGCGCCGAGCAGGTATATACTCAACTTGGCGCTCAACGTGGCTGGCGTGAGTCAGGTTTCGACGGGGCAATCGAGCTTTGCCAGCGGCGGGAACGGGGGCACCGACACGTCGCCGAATTTCTCGGTGAACGGCATGAGGCTCCGGTCGAATAACTTCATGGTGGACGGGCAGGATTCGAACGATCCCAGCGTCACGGGGCTCAGCCAAGGCATCAACAATCCTGACATTGTGGCTGAGTTTCGGCTGATCACGAATCAGTTCCTGCCCGAGTACGGCCGCGCGGCGGGTTCGGTGGTGAACATCATCACCAAGAGCGGGACGAATCAATATCATGGCAGCGCGTTCTGGTTCCATAACAGCAACCCGTTGAACTCGCGTTCGAATACGGAAGAGCGGGCATTTCCCAAGGCTCCGTGGCGGATCAACAATCAATTTGGAGGCACGTTCGGCGGGCCGGTGCTGGTGCCGGGCGCCTACAACGGGAAGGACAAGACATTCTTCTTCGCATCGATTCAGCGCTGGACGGACCGCCGCCTTGGCAGCGGGAGTACGCTGAACGGCGCTCCCACGGAAGCTGGCCGCGCGGCGTTGCAGCGGGTGGCCTCGCGTCCGACGGTGAAGGCGCTGCTCGACTTCGTCCCGGTCGCGCAGGAGCCGATTCCGCAGACTGCCTCGTACAATTTCGGCGGGCAGACGACGGTGGTGCCGCTGGGCCGGTTGACTGGGGCCACGACGAACACCTTCGATGACTGGCAGTGGTCGAACCGTGTGGATCATCGCCTTAGTGACAAGCATCAGATGGGAGCGCGGTATTTGTACGACGATTCAGTGAACAACGGCGGCGGCCAGGCGACGCCTCCGGGGAATACGACGCTGGTTCCCACCCGCCGGCAGTCTGCGACCGCGTTTTGGACGCAGACGTTTTCGCCGACGGTGTTCGGGGAACTGCGCACTTCGTTTTCACGCTTCGCATCGGTGACGACGGCCGCGGACCCGCGATCGGAGAGCATTCCTTCCATTGAGGTGCCGGAAATCGGTTTGACGGGATTTAATGCGGATGCCACGCGCACGGCGATCGGGCTGGCGGTGAATCTGCCGCAGTTCCGGCGGAACAACTTGTACCAGATGCAGTACACGCTGGGCTGGCTGAAGGGATCGCACTCGATGAAGTACGGCATCGATTTCCGCTATTCGGACATTGTGAGCTTCTTTGTTCCCACCATCCGAGGGCGTCTGGTGTATAACACGCTGCAGGACCTGGTGGACGACGTGGCGCAGGTGGCTACGATCAATGGGGCGCTGCCTGGCGGTCAGACGAACCAATACTACCGGTTCAAGGATTACTTCTTCTTTCTGCAGGATGAGTGGCGCGTGACTTCGCGGCTGACGTTGAGCTACGGAGTGCGCTACGAATCGTCGGGCAACCCGATGTACAGCCTGCGGGATCTAAATGCGCCCATTGTAACGGCGGCGGGTGGCGATGAGCGCTACCGGCTGCTGCCGATTCCTCCGCGCGACAATAACAACTGGGCGCCGCGGTTCGGTTTCAACTACCGGCTGCGGGACGGTCTGGTGCTGCGCGGCGGCTATTCGCGCACCTACGACTTCGCGTTCATCAACATCGCACTCAACGTGGGCAGCGCATTCCCGTTCCTTAACGCCGTGACGCTGCCGGCGCGCACTCCGAACGCGTTCAATGCGCTGCGCGACGCAGTGGCGCGACCGAGTATTCCGAATCCGAACGCACTGACGCGGACGATTGTGGACAACGCTTTCCGGTCGCCCTATGCGGAGCAGTTTTCGGTACAGTTGCAGAAATCGTTCGCCAAGGACTGGGCGGTGAGCCTGGGCTGGGTGGGAACGAAAGGCACCGCATTGTTCCAGACTGTGGACGGCAATCCGATGGTTCCCGGAACGAACGGGACGCGGCGCGTGGACCCGACGATCGGCGTGCGTCGACTGCGCGCCAACACTGCCAGTTCGACATATCATTCGATGCAGCTCTCCTTGGAGCGCCGTCTGACGCGCGACTTCACGATGGGGACACACTATACGTGGAGCACGTTCATCGACAGCGCATCGGAGATCTTCAATCCGGCGGTGAGCGGCGATGTGGCGGTTTCGCAGGACTCGTTCAACCGTGCGGCAGACCGCGGCAGATCGACCTATGACCGCCCGCAGCGCGTGACGACGACATTCGTGTACGAACTGCCGTTCATGCGGGCGCAGAAGGGACTGGCGGGGCGCATTTTGGGCGGCTGGCAGGTGAACGGATTCCTGACGCTGCAATCGGGGGCTCCGTTCACGGCGCTGGCGGGAATCGATCCGGGCTTCCGTTTGTCGGGCATCGACGGGTTGGTGGGGAGCGCCATTCGTCCGCATCTTGCCGGGACGCAGGCGTTGTCCCAGATGAAGGTGGCCGAAATTCAGGCATTGAACACGCCGACTCTGGTGGCCAATTCTCGAAACAGCCTCTTCACGAACGTCACCGCAGCCGATCCGCTGGGCGGCGCGGGGCGGAACATCCTGCGCTCGGATGGAATCGGGAACTTCGACTTCGGCGCATTTAAGAATGTGAAGGTCATGGAACAGCACAGAGTGCAGTTCCGGGCGGAGTTCTTCAATCTGACCAATACGAGGAACTTCGGGATTCCGGAATCGCGCATCAACTCTGCAAACTTCCTCAACGAATGGGGAACCAACGGAGGGAACCGGCGTATCACGTTGGGACTGCGCTACGTGTTCTAGGCTCCTGTTCTGCGCTAGGTGTTGAAATGCCGGGAAGGGCGGGTTTGCGGCACCCGCCCTTTTTTGCTATTTCTTTCGATGTGGATAGGCTTCCGCTGCCTTCGTTGGATGGTTCAGCGGAGGAGTTTGCGGCGCTTCGAAATCAGTTGGCGGCGTCCGAATTCACACAGGCCGCCATCTGCCGCCGGTTGCGCCTGGGTCGGTTGGCGGCGATCGACGCGGAGACGGTGAGGGCGCGGGACAGCGGTGCTTTGGTGTGCGGGTCCGACGTGCTGATCAGGCTGTTTCTGGAGGGCTGGCCTGTTCGCCGCGAGGCGTTGGACGGTCTTCTGCCGGAGGGGTTGCGGGTTCACTTGCAAGGCCTGAACCTGATTGTTCCCGACGACGGCGACAGCTATGCGGCGACCGTTACACTGTACCCGGTCGAGAATTTGTACATTGCCAGCGACCGCTACAACAATGCCGACGGGTCTCCCTTCGTGGGGGCCAACGACATGGTGTACCAATGTCTGTTTCCGACCACGGAGCGGCTGATTACGGGAGTGCCGCGCAGGGCTTGCGACAGCGTGTTGGATATGTGTGCGGGGTGCGGTGTGGGCGCATTGTTGAGCGCTGAGAATGCGACAAGGGTGCTGGCCGTCGATTTGGCAGGGCGGAGCGTTCACTTCGTGCGCTTCAATGCGAAGCTGAATGGGTTCTCGAATGTGGAAGCGCGGCAGGGCAACTTATATGAGCCCGTGGGGCAGGAACAATTCGACCGCATTGAGGCCCATCCACCGTATCAGCCGGTGTGGCGTCCATTGCAGATGTACAATTCAGGCGGCATCGATGGGGAAGCGGTGGCCAAGGGGGTGCTGGAAGGTGCTCCGGCGCATCTCAAGCAGGGGGGGAGACTGTACTGCCTGTGTCAGCTTTCTGATCGCGAGAGACTCGCCGAAGCACGCGTCCGGCAGTGGCTGTCGGCAGAGGAAAGTTCCTCAACCGACATTGCGTTCGTGTGTTTCGATCACCGCAACCTAATTGAGTACACGGCTATCTCCGCGTTGTCCGAGGGCTGGCATGCGGAGGAGTGGAAGGAGTGGGTGAATCTGCTGCGGCCGCTCGGCGTGCGAAACATGGCGTACGGAATTCTGGTGTTGCAAAGGGCGGCGGAGCAGAGGGCTGTATTCACGATCCGGCGCGAGGGCCCAGCGGCGCGGGCGGCTGAGATTGCGGCGCTCACCGATGGAGAAACAGAGGCGGCGCAACCGGGTTTTGCGGAACGCGCGGCCGCGATGCGGCTGCGGCTGGGAAGCGAGTGCGATCTGCAGGTTCGCTGCCGGGCGGAGGCGGGCGCGTGGCAAGCGAGCGGCGCCACGCTGCGTAGCGCAAAGCCTTTTCGGGCGGCGGTGCAAGTGGATTCCCTGACCATGTCTCTGGTGGCGCGCCTGGATGGCGAGAAGCCGCTGTGCGACCATCTGCGCGCCGTGTCGTTGCATGCCCCGGCCGAGCAGGTGGCTGCGCTGGTGCGAATGCTTGTCTCGAACGGCTTTGCCGAAGTCGTCCGATAGTGCTTGGCGGTTGTACCATGGGTATTCGGAAACCCATTGGAAACGCTTACAACAGACTATCTTGTGATCGGCGCGGGCGTGGCAGGACTGCGGGCGGCGATCGGATTGGCAGAGGCTGGACAAGTGCTGGTGCTGGCCAAGGACAGCATTCGCGAATCGAGTTCGCAGTATGCGCAGGGCGGCATTGCCGTAGCCCTCAGCGACGACGATGATATTGACTTACACGAACAGGATACGCTCACGGCTGGCGACGGGCTGTGCAGCCGGGCGGCAGTGCATGTGCTGGTGGAAGAGGGTCCGGTTGCCATTCAGCAATTGATCGGCTGGGGCACGGAATTCGACCGCGAAGGCGCGAAGTTGCTGTTCGCGCGGGAGGGTGCGCATTCGCGTAACCGCGTGTTGCATGCCCACGGAGATTCGACTGGGCGCGAGATGGTGCGCTCGCTCTACCGGCATGCCGCGGGGTTGGGGGCGGTGCGATTCGAGAGTTTCGCGGCGGTGACAGATCTGTTGCTGGAAGACGGGGAGGTGATGGGGGCGCTCGCCTTCGATTCCGAGCGTGGCAAACTGATCTCGGTGCGTGCGCGCGCCGTTCTGCTGGCGACCGGTGGATTAGGGCACGTATTTTTGGAAACAACGAATCCCGACGTAGCTACGGGTGACGGCGTGGCCATGGCCTATCGTGCCGGGGCCGAGATCGGCGACCTGGAGTTTGTGCAGTTTCATCCGACAGCACTGCATTTGGAAGGCGCCCCCCGGTTTCTTTTGTCGGAAGCGCTGCGCGGCGAAGGGGCCTATCTGCGGAATGCGGCGGGCGATCGGTTCATGGTCGGCAAGCACCGAATGGCCGAGCTTGCGCCGCGCGACGTGGTGTCCCGGAATATCGTCGCGGAACTGGCGCGCAGCGGCGAGCCGCATGTGTATCTCGATCTGAGGCATCTGGCGGGCATCCCGCAGAGATTTCCACGGATCTATCAAACCTGCTTGCAGTATGGGATCGATTTGGAAAAGCAACCCGCGCCCGTGCATCCAGCGGCGCATTATGCGATGGGCGGGGTGCGCACGGATTTGGACGCGCGGTCGAGCGTGGAGCGCCTGTTTGCGGCAGGTGAGGTGGCATGTACCGGAGTCCATGGCGCCAACCGTTTGGCCAGCAACTCGCTGCTGGAAGGAGTTGTGTTCGGGGCGAGGGCGGCGGAGGCGATGAAGGAGTACTCCAGCCGGCCCGCCTCGGTTCGCGTTGAGTCGCCGGCCCCGTTGTTTCCATCGGGCACAGCGCTGCAACTGCGGACGCTGGCGTGGCAGAGTGCGGGTCTGGTCCGGCGCGCCGATTCGCTGCAGGCGGCGATCGGCGCTGTGCAATCGAGTGAGTTGCGGTACCTGGAGCACCCCAAGCGCGACGATTTCGAGCGGCGCAATATTCATGGGATCGTGGATCTGATTGCACGGTCGGCCTTAGCTCGTGAGGAATCGAGGGGAGGGCATTACCGGGAGGATTTTCCGGTGAAGAGAGTGGTGTTTGAGAAGCATTCGCTGGTCACCAAGGGGGCGGGAGTGCGTTTCGTGGAGATGGAATAGACGCCCTATCGTCAAATAAATCTTGACCTGTCTACGGCTGTAGGGTTGAGACTGGGAATCGGACGCTATGCTGCTTACGGTTACTCAACTCGCCTCTGCCTGCGGGCTCAGCCGCAGCACCATTCTCTACTACGAGCGGGAAGGGTTGCTGCAAGCGGCGCGGCGTAGTTCCGGCAACTACCGGGTGTATGGTGAAAACGATCTGGCGCGGCTGCGGCAGATCTGCATCTACCGCGCGGCGGGGTTGAAACTGGACGATATCCGGCGGCTGTTGACAGAAACCCACGGCGATGCCGCGGCGGTGCTGAAGCGGCGGCTGGCTGAGTTGGACAGCGAGATCGAAAAGTTGCGCGATCACCAGAGAGCGATTGCGCGAATTCTGAAAGACACCGATCGACTAAGGAGGTTTCCCATGGTTACGAAAGAAAAGTGGGTGGAGGTGATGCGGGCTGCCGGATTCTCCGAAGCCGATATGCATCGATGGCATGCGCAATTTGAGAAATCGGCGCCGGCCGAGCACCAGGAATTTCTGGAGTTTCTGCATATACCCGCGGCGGAAATTGCCTCGATTCGCGAATGGAGCGGCAAGGCGGGATAGGATCGGAGTTCTGCCGCAGGGCTCAGGTGCGGAGAGCCCTGCGCAGGAACTTGCCGCTGGGAGTCTTTGGGAGGTCATCGAGGAATTCGACGACGCGGGGCGCCTTGTAGGGCGCCAGCCGCTGCCGGCAGAAGGCGACGATTTCTTCCGGCGTAACGGGGGCTGTGTAATCCGGACGAAGGGAGAGCACAGCCTTCACCGATTCGCCTCGGTAGGCGTCGGGGACGCCGACGACGGCGGCCTCGCGGACCGCGGGGTGCCGGTATAGAACGTCTTCCACCTCGCGCGGCCACACTTTATACCCGGAGGCGTTGATCATGTCCTTCTTGCGATCGACGATGTAGAACCAGCCATCCGCGTCCATGATGGCGACATCGCCGGTGAGGAACCAACCGTCATGGAATGCGGCCCGCGTAGCTTCAGGCTTGTTCCAATAGCCCTCGAAAACGAAAGGCCCCTTCAGCAGCAATTCGCCGGGTTCGCCAGGCGGAAGGACGCGGCTGGGATCCACGGTGTCGACGATCCGCGCTTCGCAATTGGGGATAGGGACGCCGATAGCGAGCGCGCCGCTTTCACCGTGAACGGGGGCGCGGGTTCCGTACGGCACCGAGTGCGAGGGTGAGTTGACTTCGGTGAGTCCGTAGGTGTTGTGAATATAGCAGCCGCAGTGACGCTCGAAGTCTTCGGTGACGGCGGGCGCGACTGCCGCGCCGCCAGTGAAGCATTTTGCGAGGAAGCCGCCTTTGCCGGCATCGGGATGGTTACGAAGGGCGAGGTAGGCGGTGATGGAGGCGACGGAGAACGTGGCGTTGTAGCGGCGGGCCATGCGGAAGGCCTCGCCGGGGTGGAAGCGATGGAAGAGGACGAGCGGGATGCCCGCGAGCATCGCCACGCCGAGGTGGGCGACGAGGCCGGTAATGTGAAACAGCGGCGCCATGCCGAGCACGCTGTCCTGGCCGGGCTGTAGATCCATCCAGGTCCGGAATACATTCGAATTGAACGCGATGTGGCGGTGCAGACCCATCGCCCCTTTGGGCTTTCCCGTAGTGCCGGACGTGTAGACGATGTGCGCCAGGTCGTCGAGGCGAAGGGGAACTACATGGTCCGAGGCGCACGGCATGCGGGCGAGTTCCGTGGTGAAGTCAAGGGTTTCCGGCAGGTGGAGCTTCTGCGATTGGGCGAGTACGGACGAGAGTGGGCCGGGGCCGAGGAAATCGAGTTCGCTCGTGGTGATGACATGGGAGACGCCGGCCCCGGCAAGGGCGGGTGCGGCAGGTCCTGCAAAGAGGGAATCGAGACCGATCCATGCTTTGGCGCCGGAGTCGATGAGCTGATATTCCAACTCCTCCTGCTGGTACATGGGACTCACTGGGACGATGGCGGCGCCGCGTTTCCAAGCCCCCAGTTGGGCGATGGCGAACTGCGGGTTGTTCTGAAGGGAGAGCGCGACGCGGTCGCCGGGGCCGATGCCGAGACGGGCGAGCAGTGCGGCCATACGTGTCGAAAGATCGTCGAGTTCAGCGAAGGAGATGGCGCGGTCGAAGTATTGGATGGCGGTGGCGTGCGGCGTGGCCGCGGCATTGCCTGCGAAGGAATCGCGAAGCGTGGACGTGGGTAACGCAAGCCGGTGGGGGACGCGATAGTGCCGCAGCCAGGGCTTTGATGCGTAAAGAGAGGTCATGGCAAGAAAAAAGCGGACCCTCTGGGAAGGGTCCGCTTTCGATGGGATCAAGTATGCGGTGCTTAGCGCAAGTTGACCGTCTGCGCGGCGGACCTTCCCGTGCGGTTGGAGATGGTCACCGAAATGGACTGCACGGCATCGGACAGTTGCGTCAACGAGGTGTTGGTAGACAACTCGCCGCCGATGGTAAGCGGCAGCGTGGCGGTGAACAAGCTTCCGAACTGTTGAGAAGCCTGACTCTGATACCAGGCGAGGAACGCCGATTCCACGTTCAACGAGAAGGTGGTAGCCGATAGGCTCTCGCCGGAAACGGGGGTGAGTTGAATGTCCATCTGCGTCACCGAACGGGAAGTGGCGTAGCCCGTAATGAGCAGGGTGATGGAAGTAGCCGTGCGGGCGCTGATGGCTGCGGTGAGCAGTCGTGGTGCGCCAGGGGCTACGGTCAACGACAGCGATTCCGGACGCGTCGGAGTGAGGTTGATGCCGCCGTCTGTGGCGAAGCTCGGTGTCAGCGTGATGGTGCCGGCCACCGTGCCTGTTTGCAGGCGGATCTGATTGGAGTTGTTGGCGAACAGTGCGCGCGTCGAGTTGGCCGGGATGGTGAAGGCGATGGTGCGCCCACCGGTGGCGAACTGGACGGACGGGTCATTGCTGAAGCCTTCGGAGTTGAAGGTCAACGTAAGTGTGCCGCTCAAAGCCAGCGGGTAGGCATTGGCCAAGGTGAGCGACACCGCAGGCTGCGTCAAAGCTTCCTGAGCGCCGGAAGCGCCCTCGAAGCGATAGCTGGGTAGCGGTGCAGGATTACCGCCGGTACCGTTGAGCGTGAACGATTGGGAGTCGACACGCAGTGTGGCTGTGGCCGCACCCAAAGCGGTTGGCGAAAAGCGGATATTGAAAGTGGTGGCCTGTCCCGGTTCCAGCGTAACTGGGAGACGGGGCAGGCTTGAGATTTCAAACACCGAGTTGGCCGAGGTGATGCTGATGGCGGTAACGTTGCCGGGAGCGGTTCCGGTGTTGCTGATCTGGAACTGCACGGAAGTGCCTTCGCCAACGGGAGTGGAAACGAAGTTGACGGATCCATTGTTGCTCACGGCGGTGCTGACTCCGCTCACGATGTATGCGTAGCTAAGCACGGGGCCGAGGGCATTGGCGGAGAGGTCGAACTGATCGGTGCCGATGCGGAGCCGTCCGGCGACGCGGCCTGCCGCAGCCGGTGCGAAATTCACGGTGAAAGAGAAACGGTTGCCGGGGGCGAGAACGATGGGCAGCGGAGGCACATCGGCCACCGAGATGCCGGTGCCGGTGGCGGCCACGACCGCAATGCGGCCATCGGCGGTGCCGCTGTTGCGGACGCGGATGACCACCGTGCTGCGCTCATTGACGACAGTATCGGGCAAGGTCAGAGTCTGGTCGGGTTGGAAGATGCTGGCGCTGCCGTTGTCGGTGACCAGTTCGTAGGTGAACTGAGCGGCCGAACCGGTGCCTTGAAGATTGAAGGAAACGCTGCGGCCGGGGATCTCAACGGCGACTGCGCCGGTGGACGGTTCGACCTGCTTGGGCGTGAAGGCGATGCCGACGCGGAGTTCACGTCCCGCCTCGACGACTGCTCCAGGAAGCGGGGCGCCTACCAATTGGAAGGCCGCGCCGGTGGAGGCGATGGACGTCAGGGTTCCGTTCCCGGAGCCACGGTTGGTGATGGTGAGCGTAGCGTTCGCCGTGGAATCCACCACCGTCTGGGGAAAGCTGATGGTTCCACCGGAGAGCAGCGGCTGTGTGTTGCCGCCTGGAGGCGTGTAACTAAACGCGAACTCGGGGGCGACGCCGGTAAGGTTCAACGAGAACGAGCCGGTGACATTGGGCGTGGCGCTTTCGCGGTACGTGATGGCCAGCCGTGCAGTGGCTCGATTGGCGCTGGTCGGTGTGTAGCGGATGGTGGCTGTGGCCGTGTTGCCGCCGAGAATCTGGAACGGCGGTTCACCGAAGCCGAGAATCGAGAAATCCTGCGAGCCAATGACGTCCACGGTGTTGATGGTGACGTTGGTGCCGGGGTTTCCACGATAGGTCAACGTAAACGTGCCGCTGACGGGCTGCCCGACGGCGTCGGCGGGAAGATTGGCGGTGCCGCCATCGGCGAGCACGCTCAGGTTCTGGCCCTGCTGGAAACGGATATTGAACGGAATGTTGGCCTGCCCGAACAAGGCGGAGGCCGCAAGAGTGAATAGGGCAAGAGTGCGCATGATCGGCTAGTTCTCCTGGGGGGCGGGCACAAAGAAAGCGGCCAGTGAAGGCTGGACGGCAACCACTTCCAGCGGTTCCTGCTTGCTGCGTTGGTTGAGCAGGTAAACGCCATCGCCGATGGTGTCCAGGCGGGCGGGGGAAAAGCTCAACTCGAGGGTGGCGAGCAGGGCGCGGCTGCTACGGCTGTAGCGCAGCACTGAGCGGGATTCCGCATCGGCGACCAGCAGGCTGCCGTCGCGGGTAAGCGCGACCCCGACCGGATTGGCCGCATCGCGGGCGAAGAGCCCGGCGCCGCCGTTGTGGGCGTCGATTTCTAACACCTGGTGCTCAGACCGGGACACGGTGTAGAGAGATTTGCCATCTGCCGAGAGCACGAGCCCGGCAGCATCGGCGACCGGGGCCAACACCATGGCCGCTTCCCCGTCGTGGTGGCGGGCGATTCCATTGGCCGCTGCGGTGAAGACGGCTTCCGCGGCGGCGTCGACGGCCATGCGGGTAACGGAGGCAGGCGCTGCTCCAACTTCCCGTAGCAGGTTCCCGTCTCGCTTCCAGAGGTTTAGGCTGCCGTTGCGGACAAAGGCGGCGGCGGCGGAGTCGGCGCTCCATGCGATTTTGGAGGCCTCGCCTTCGGACACGAACTGGGTAGCTCCGCCGGCCAAGTCGATGGAGACGATTCGCTGCTGAGCGGAGAGCAGGACGTAGCGTCCGTCAGGGGAGACGGCGGCGCTATCGGCCGAGGCGAGTGCTTCGCTGAGGTAACCCGCGCCCGGGACTCCGTTGATAGCGCGTACGGAGCTGGTGGCCTCGTCGAAGAACGTGGCGGCCACGGGTCCGGAGATGCGGCCCTCCTGAGCCTGCAGAGCGAATCCTGCGAGTAGGAACGAAAGGATGGTGTTACGCATTAGCGGGGACCTCCAACGGTGATAACTCCAGGGTTTACAGTGACGACGCGGGGCCCGCTGGCTGCGGTGGTGGTATCGTCGCCGCGGGTGCCCGCGACTACTCCTCCAGCGATGGCTGCGCCGCCGAGTACGGCAGCCCATTTCCACCAATTGCTCTTGCGGCCGCTCGAAGAGGCGCTGGACGAGGAGCCGGCGACATTGGACTGAGCGATCACGATGCTGCCATTCCGGGAGCCTTCGACGGCTGTCACCTTGATATTGAAGCGGCCCTGTTCGTCATTGGGCGTCATACCCGTGGATGCAGCGCGCCCGTTGGCGTCGGTGCGCACCGTCTGGTTGCGGAGCCAGCCATTGAAGTAACCGCCGGCGCCGCTGACGGGCAACTGGAAGGTTACCTCGGCTCCTGCCACGGGCTTGTCGCCGGCGTCGCGAACTTCAACGACCGGGGATGTCGCGGTGCGGGAGCGTACGTTATTGGTAGCGCCTTCGCCCTGAATCACGACGATTTTGAGGCCGCCGGAGCTTTGCGCCACAAGATTTGTTGCCTGTTGCGCCGGCAAGACGAGGGCGCAAGCCAGCAACGTGGCTAGTACTTTCTTGAGCAAGGGTTTCCTCCTTGAAAATGAGAGCAGGAATGCGAAGTGAATAATAACACGAAGGCTAAGGAGGAAGAGGCGACGGCGAGGGGGCAGATGTTACTCTCAGCCCTTGCCGAACTTCATTTTCAACCACTTCATCAGGCGAAGCTTCTTCTCCGGGCAGTTGATCCAGGGGGCATAGCCTAGCACCCCGGTGGACCGTTCCACCCACAGTGCGACGTCCTGGTTGCCCGCGTGGAGAGCAGCCAGGAAGCCCGTGCCGCAGCGTTCGCTTTCGTAGATCCCGGCGGGGACAAGGGCCTGGTTTTCGCCTTTCGGCCCCCAGTCTTCGAGGAACTTGTTGTAGGGGTAATCGCGGCAGGGCGATTCCTTCGTGCAGCCCCAGTAGGTGTAGGCAGTGGCAAAATCTTGCCGCTGAATGGCTTCCAGGAAGCGCTTGACGGTGGATTCTTCCTTGTAGTCGCGGAAAATCGCGTAGAGAGAGCCGGAAACCACCACCACCGTGACGATGGCGATAACGAAAGCCTTGATGCGCCTTTCCCGTTTGGCGTCGTTGACGCCGTAGCCTTCCAGGTAGCCTGGCATCCTGGTCTTATTGTACGCCTGTTCTACTTGGCTGGGTAAGCCTTGTCGTAGGCGTCTACGGCAGCTTTGGTGATGGTGAGGGCGGGCTTGAAATAGACGGTTTGTCCGACATCGACAACGACATCGAGTTGCTGCTCTTCCGCGAGTTTTTTGACGACATCGCGCATGCGGGTGAGGGCGCGTGTGCCGATGTCCTGCTGCTCGCGTTCGAGCTCCGCATTGATGTCTTCCTGGAGGCGTTGCAGATCCCGCTGCTTGCGCTGGCCCTGGGTGACGAGTTCCTGCTCGCCCTGGGGAGTGAGCTTCCCTTGAAGGGATTGCAGCTTGCTCTGGATATCCTGTATCTCTTTGCCGATTCTCTCCGCTTCGGCTTGTTTCGGCTTCACGCGGGCTTCCAGGGCGGCGACCACCTTTTTCACTTCCGCGGTGCCGTTGACGGCCTCGCGCATATCAATGATGGCGACCTTGCTTTGCGCGGGAGCAAGCGAGGCCAAGGCGAGCCAGCAGGCACCAGCGAGCAGAGAACGGAACATACGGTGAGACATGGGGACAGGAATCTCCTTGCAGAATTTGGACGCGCCGTAGGCGGAATGGTTAACGGGTTTAGCCGATCACCGCCAGGATTTCGTCCTCGCGCAAAATTAAATACTCTTCACCATCGACTTTGACTTCCGCGCCGGAGTATTTTCCGAAGAGGATGACGTCGCCGTCGTTGACGTCAACGCCGAGGGCCTTAGCATCCTTGTCGAGGCGGCCGGGGCCGGTGCGGATGACCTTGGCTTTCTGGGGCTTTTCCTTGGCGGAGTCGGGGATGATGATACCGCCGGAGGAGCGGTCCTCGTCACCGAGGCGCTGTACCAGCACGCGGTCATGCAGCGGGCGAAAATTCACTGCCATAGAAACCTCTCTCGATTGGACTTTGTTTTGGGGTACGGCTGAAGCTCCGGCCGCAGTTGGCCAGTTCAAGACCCGACGATAGTCAAGGATAACACAAGCTCGGGATTCAGACAGCGTAGCGGCGGACGGCGTCTTCATCGAGTTCGATACCTAAGCCTGGTGACCGGGGCACTATCGCTTGGCTGTTCTCTATGGGAATCGGTTTGACGATGAGGTCATCCACTCTCTGGAAGGAAAGGATATCGCTGGGCAGCGTGCAATTGGCGGCGGCGGCGCAGGAGTGAACCATGGCTGCATCCTTAATTCCAAGCTCGTGGCCGGAGCCATGCCAGCACGGCATCCCTAGGGCGGCAGCCAGCGCGGCGTTGGTGACGAAACTCATCATGGAGGGCGACGGCCCGGTGTTGATGAGTTCGCACGCTCCCAGACGGGCCGCCTCAACCATATGTTTGGCCGAGCGTGGAGTGAGGGTGATGGCCGTATCGAGGGCGTTGGCGATTCTAGCGAGTTCGCTGAGGTCATCGACGGGATCTTCGATGGTGCGCATGTTTCCGAGTTGGTCCAGCGCGCGGCCGATGGGAAGGAACTCCTCGGCTGTCTTGTAGTGGCGGTTGAAGTCGACGGTGACCTTGACGTCCGGGGCGGTTTCTTTAACGGCGCGCACCGCATCCACGATGGGATCTCCGGGCCGGCCTTTCATCTTGAGGGAGGTGAAGCGGCCGCTCACGGTACGTTGGGCGACGCGCCTGGCGTCGACTGCGTTCTTACGCCCGCACCAGTAGGGGACATGGACCCTCTCCTGGGCCAACCCTCCGAGTAACTGGTAGACCGGCCATCCGAAGGCTTTGCCGACGACGTCGTAGAGCGCGATTTCAAAGGCGGAGCGGGAGGCGGCGCTGGGAAGCTTGAGCCGGGGCAGATTGAGGTCAAGGGCATTCTGCCCTTTGAGATACGCCGCGTTTTCGAGGGCGCCAGCCTTGGGAACGTTGCGCGAAGTTTCCCCGATGCCCGTCAGTCCGGAATCGGTGCGCAGGCGGAGGATGATCTTCGGACCCTTGGGAAACTCCGTGAGCGCGTCGGGATCGAATTCGGGGCTGTTGACGATGTCTTCCTGAATGGGAACGACAACCTGGAAGATGTCAATCTTGGTAATCTTTAGCCGCTCGGACTTTCCGGCGGCGGAGGTGGGCAAGGCGGCCAGGCCGGCCAAGCCCGATGCGCCGAGGAACTGTTGACGTGTGAGCCGGGTCATCACGGGGTCCTTTCGTTGGGGAGTTGCCGGAGAGTCCGTCATATCACAGATGGCAGGTGTGAAACCGGCGTGTCGGTAGCAGCCGACCCGGCTTATTGTTACAATCGCGTCTAATCGCTTCCGTCAAAATAGTCTTTTATCCGATGTTCAACCTTTTGAAACCAAAGGTTGCGATCATCGGCTTTTCGTTTGCGATCAAGGTGGTCAAGGAGTTCCCAAATGAAGCTTCAGGTTCTCGTGCTGCTGTGCTTGACGGCATCCTTTGCCGCGGCGCAGTCTTTCACCGGCCGCATTGTCGGCACGGTCAGCGATACAAGCGGAGGCGTTATAGGAGGGGCGCAGGTGAAAGCAATCGATGCGGGTACCAACCGCACGGTGCTCGCCATATCGAACGCCGATGGCAATTACGCGTTCAATGAGCTGCCGCGCGGAGAGTACGTGGTGGAAGTCTCCTCGCAGGGGTTCAAGAACTTCGTGCGGAAGGGAATTCAACTGGCGATCGGGCAGCAAGCGCGTGTAGACGTAAGGATGGAAGTAGGAAACGTCGCCGAGTCAGTGGAAGTGGTGGCTGACGCGTCGCTGCTCGAAACGGTGGACTCGGTCGTGGGCAAGGTGGTGGACAATAAGCGGATCACGGAACTGCCGTTGAATTCACGCAACGTGTTCTCGCTTCTGTATCTGACTCCCGGCGTGACGGGTAGCGTGAGCAGCACCTATTCGACCGGATTTGCCGTCAATGGCGCGCGCAACTCGATGCTCGACATTTTGGTGGACGGGGTGAGCACCGCGCATCCCACGGTAAACGGCTTTTCCGGCAATTCGACGTTCCCTCCTGTGGAGGCGATCGCCGAGTTCAAGGTGATGGGGTCAAACTATTCGGCGGAGTTCGGGCGCAGCAACGGTGGAATTGTGAACGTGGTCTACAAGTCCGGCACGAACGACCTTCACGGGAGTTTGTTTGAGTTCCTGCGCAACTCGAAGCTGGACGCGAACGACTTCTTCAACAACGCGAACAATCGCCGGTTGGGGAGTTTCAAGAGAAACCAGTTCGGCGGGATGGTGAACGGGCCGATCCGGAAGAATAAGACATTCTTCCTGGGGAGCTATGAAGGGTTGCGCGAACGGAGCTCGGCAAACACCATCACTTCGGTGCCGACGGCGCTGCAACGCAACGGCGACTTCAGCCAGACGCTGGCGGCGAACGGGGCGCAAGTGCGCATCTTCAACCCCTTCACGACGCGCGCCGATGGCAACGCTTTCGTCCGCGATCCGTTTCCGAACAATATCATTCCGGCATCGATGTTCGACGCCGTGGCGCGCAATGCGATGCGGTATTACCCGGAGCCGAACACGGTCACCAATGCCGTCACGAATCTCAATAACTTCTTTAATGTCGGGGCGCGGTCGTTCGATCAGAATCAAATCGACGGGCGTGTGGACCATAACCTTACCGACAAGCAGCGGATTTTCGGGCGCTTCTCCTGGAGGGAGAATCTGGACTCGCCACCGCAGTATTTTCCCGACGATTTGACAATCGCCGAGGGGCGCGTGAATCAGGGAGTGCGGCAGCCGTCAGCCTCGATCGACTACACCAATGCGCTATCGCCGACCACTGTTTGGACAGCTCGCATCGGGTTTTCGCGCTCACTGTTCGATTACGACAATCAAGGATTGGGGTTCAAGCCGTCAAGCCTGGGGCTGCCGGCGGGGATCGACAGCGTGGTGGATCGCCAGATGTTTCCGCGGATCGGGGCGAGTGGGTTTGTGAGCCTGGGCGGCAACGACCACCGCTTCAGTACGTTTAATACCTACACGCTGCTGTCGAACCTTTCCAAAGTGGTGGGCAACCATTCCGTGAAGGCGGGATGGGAAGGACGCATGATCCGCGTGAATGTGTGGGAAGCGCGTTCGGCGGGTACGTTCAACTTCGCAGCCGGCTTCACACAGGGGCCGAATCCGAACACGGCGAGTGCGACGGCGGGCAACAGCATTGCTTCCCTGCTGCTGGGAACGGGAACGACCGGAAACGTGCTGATCCGAAACTGGAAGAATGTCGCTTCGCAGAGCTTTTATCACGCCTTCTATCTCCAGGACGATTGGCGCGTGACCAAGAAGCTGACTCTAAATTTGGGCTTGCGCTACGAGGTGGATCTGCCGCGCACGGAGCGCTACAACCGGTTCAACTGGCTGGATCTCCAAGCGCTATCGCCTTTGTCGGGAAAGGTGCCTGGAATGGGCGAAATCCGGGGCGGTGTACGGTTCGTGGGAGTCGACGGAAACCCGCGCACCCAATTCAATAAGGATTTGAATAATTTCGGCCCTCGCATCGGATTCGCCTATCAATTGGACGCGAAGACCGTGGTTCGCGGAGCGTACGGACATTTCTTCGGGCCGTCGCGTCAGGCGGCGCAGGGTACCGTGGGTCCGTTCGGGTTCCGCGTGGAATACCCATGGGTAACAACGACGGACGGCATCACTCCTTTCAACAAGCTGAGCAATCCCTATCCGGAAGGATTCCGTGGCGTACCGGGAGCTGCGGATGGACTCCTGACACAAGCCGGGGCAAATCTTCAGGCATTCCTCCCGGATTCCCCATCGCCCTGGAATATGATGTGGAATTTGACAATTCAGCGCGAACTGCCGGGATCGGTACTGCTCGAAACGACCTACATCGGCAACCGCGGGCTGTATCTGAGCCGGAGCGGTGAAGGTGGCATGGAACTAAACCAGCTCGATCCGCGCAATCTGGCATTGGGCGCGCAGTTGAACCAGCGGGTGGCGAATCCTTTCTTCGGCATTGTCAACAACGGCGTGCATCTTTCGCCCACCATCGCGCGCGGGCAGTTGCTGCGGCCCTATCCGCAATTCACCGACTTGCAGCCTCTCTACGACGCGGGATCGAACTCCATCTATCATTCCTGGCAGAACACCTTCCGGCGGCGCTTTTCCCACGGCTTCATGTTTGAAGGCAGCTACACATGGGCAAAGCTGATCGACACTGGGGACAGCCATCAGAATACCTACGATGTGGCGGCCAGCCGTGCTTTGTCGAGCCAGGACGTGGCGCACCGCATGGTGACCAGCGTGTTGTACGATTTGCCGGTGGGGCGTGGACGGGCGCTCAATACGGGCGATTCACGGGTCATGAACGCGATTCTCGGCGGATGGCAGATCAACGGGATTCTCACCTATCAATCCGGCACGCCGTTGGCTCTATCGGCGAATAACACCGCAGGGTTGTTCGGGGCGCGCACGCAGCCAAATAACAATGGCCAGAGCGGACTAAAGACGGGCCGGGTGCAAGACCGGCTGAACTCCTATCTCACGCAGAGCGTGTATAGTCAACCGGCGGCGTTTACGTTCGGCAACCTTTCGCGCTACCTGCCCGATGTGCGCAGCGACATGGTGCGCAATTGGGACCTGTCCATGTTCAAGGAGTTCGCCGTGCGGGAGAAAATGACCCTGCAGTTCCGTTCGGAGTTCTTCAACGCGTTCAACCGGGTACAGTTCGGCAGCCCCAATACAACGGTGACTTCGAACGCATTCGGCACCATCACCAGCCAGGCGAACGCGCCGCGGCAGATTCAGTTCGGACTGAAGTTGTTGTGGTAGGGCGCTAGAATATTTTCTTGCCCAATCCGCAGACTCCAACCATCTCTCGCAACGAGATTCTCGCTCTTGCCGCAGCGACGCTGCTTATCTTCTGGCGCGCCACCTCGAACGGGTTCATCGACCTGGATGACGATTTCTACGTTTTGCTGAATAGCTATGTGAACCGCGGTCTGACAGGGCAGGGGCTGGAATGGGCGTTCGTGACATACGACTACTTCTATTGGCACCCGCTGACCTGGATTTCACACATGTTGGACAGCGATCTGTATGGGTTGAGTCCTTGGGGGCATCACTTGACGAACGTGCTGTTGCATGTTGCCAATACGGTGCTGGTGCTGATTGCCTTTCTGCGGCTGACGCAGAACAGGTGGGCGAGCCTGCTGGCCTCGGCGATTTTCGCATGGCATCCGTTGCGCGTGGAAAGTGTGGCATGGGTGGCGGAGCGCAAAGACCTGTTGAGTGCTTTCTTCTGGTTTCTGGCCGTGATCTCGTACGAGCGGTATGCGCGCACGAAATCGAAGAAGAGCTACTGGTGCACGATCGGGGCGATGGTTTTGGGGTTGATGTCGAAGCCGACGCTGGTAACGTTGCCGTTCGCGTTTCTGTTGCTGGATTACTGGCCGCTGCGGCGTGGGGAAGCGATTGCGGGCCTGTTGCGCGAGAAGATCCCGATGTTCGTTCTGGCCGCTTTGTCTAGCGTATTGACCTACGTCGGGCAGCAGGAAATGGGCGCGGTGGCTACGGGAGTATTGCCGCTGTCTCTGCGGACCGGCAACTCGATTCTCTCCTATGCGCGGTATCTGGGAAAGATGGTTTGGCCGGAGCCTCTAGCGGTGTTTTATCCCTATGAAACGGTGTTGCCGCCGGCGCAGGTTGCAGGCGCCGCGGCCCTGCTGGTGGCTGTCACCGCGCTTTGTTTGTGGCAATGGAAGGAGCGTCCCTACCTGGCGGTAGGATGGTTTTGGTTTGTGGGGACGCTGGTGCCGACGTCGGGGATTGTGCAGGTGGGTTTGCAGTCGATGGCGGACCGCTTCAGCTACATCCCCATGTTCGGCATTCTGCTGGCGGTGACTTTGCTGCTGGCGGAACGCACGACCTCCGCCGCGTTCTGGATCTTGCCCGCAGTGTTTGCGTTCTTTACCTATCATCAGATCGGACTGTGGTCGGATACGGTGACCTTGTTCGAACATACCCTGGCCGTGACTCCGGCGAATCCGAAATTGCGCAACAACCTGGGGCATGCCCTGATGGCGAAGGGAAAAGCGGCGGAGGCGGCGCCGCATTTTGAAGAAGCGCTGAAGGCGGCCCCCACATACTTGCGGGCGCGGCTGAATCTGGGCATGGCGCAATCGCTGTCGGGCAAGCGGGACGAGGCGGGCCGGACACTGGAGGAAGCAATCCGGCAGCAGCCGGATTCAGGGGAAGCGAATATGTTGCTGGGGATGGTGCGCTCGGATGAGGGGAAAACAGACGAGGCGCAACGTCTCTTCGAGACGGCTCTGCGGCACGCGCTGCGCGACGACCAGGCGGCGCACGTGCATACGGATTTGGGTTCGATACTGGCGCGCAAAGGGCAGGTTGCAGAAGCGGAGAAACATTTCCGTCAGGCAATCGGACTCCAGCCGCGGCTAATCGCGGCACACCGCAATCTGGTGGCCTCATTAGTGGAGCAAGGCCGGGTGGGTGAAGCGGTGCGGCATCTCGAAGTGGCGGTGGGGACAACCCGGAATCCGGAATTGGTGCAGTTGCTGCGGAGCATGCGGCAGCAGCCGGCGAGATAGCAGGCCGACCGGGGGACGACGCAACTCGCCCCGGTGCTTTGGGTTCAAGCTAATATAGGTTTCTAGCCCAAACAACAAAGTAGCCTGCATGCGGACCCTCCTCGTCGTCACCCTCGCTTTTGCCGCTCTTGAACCTGTTCATGCCCAGATCGAAGTCGGGCAGGGGGCGCCCGCGGGCGTCGCACAGAAGTTCGTATCGGCCTTCTTTCGCAATGGATTCAACGGCTTGGTGAATACTCCGCCGCTCGGCCAGGTGCGGCGTTATGGATCGACGGGCTATATCCAGGAGTTTTCGGCGTTGCGTTCCGGTACGGATTCCTCCGGAAACGCGACGACGCGGTTTGCGCTGGTCAAAGCGGACGACAGCGCAGGCATCTCCACGGAGTTTCTGTCGAGCGAAGCGCACCAGATGTATCCCGCGTTGTTTTCCTACTACAGCACGGTGGGCGTCGCCAACGCCGGATATCCGGAAATGGATACGGCGCGCTGCCCGGTGGCAGGTACCACCGCCACCACCGTCTGCACCTACGCGATTTTCTCCAACAACTACGCGCTGTTTGTGAACTCCAGTTCCATCACGGCCGCAGACAGTTCCGCATCCTACACGGTGAAGGACCTGATCTACCTGCGCTGGGCGGCGCTGGGTGGCATCACCGCGTTCGGACCGCCGGCTTCGGCCGAATCGGCCATCACATCGAGATCGGCCATCACAGCGAACACGCAGGTTTTCACGAACGGGGCGGTTTATAGCATCACGTCGGGCGCCCATAACGGCAAAGTGTACGCAGTGGGTGGGAAGATCTTCACCCTCTACAACACCAACGGGTTGCACACCGGATCGCTGGGCCTGCCGTTGAGCGACGAGTTGAGCGCCGGGGGCGGACGCTTCCGGCAGACTTTCGAGGGTGGCAGCATTGAGTACACCGCCACCACCGATGCTGTCATCCGGCCGTCGGTGGGTGCGGTGACGCTCAGCATTTCCACAAGCGCAGTGACGCGTATCAATGTGGGAGAGACTCTCGCCATTCGGGCCAGCGTCATAGCTACCACGGGCGAGCCGCTGACGGACCGGCAGGTAAGCTGGGTCACCTCCAACGGGCGCGTGATCGGCATTCAGTCGAACGGGTTGGAGGCGACGCTGCGGGCCGTAGGGGGCGGCACGGCCATTATCAATGCGGTGAGCGACGGCAAAGCCAGTGCTTCTCTGAATGTATTTGTGGCGGCGCCGTGTTGCCAGATCGGGGAAGGCGCGCCGACGGCAGCGATTCAGCAATCGTTTCAGGATACGGTCACGCGGTTCCGGTTGAACATCAAGTTGCCGGCTGCGAATCCGGTGCGGCGCGTGGGGACCGGTTACGTGCAGGATTTGGTGAGCTCGGACAATCCGGACTTGCGGTACTTGCTGTGCCGTTCCGACCGCTCCCCAGGCGTGTTCGTGGTGACCGGCGGTGTATTGACTGCCTACGAAAAGGAAGGTGGACCGTCGGGCAGGCTGGCTTATCCAACCGCCGACGAAGCGCCGGCGGGGAGACAGATGTTCGAAGGCGGAGCGCTGGCCGGACGGCCCGTTTACACCGTGACCGAGCCGCTGTTGACGCGCTGGGCCGCCTCAAATTATGAAGCAGGCCCGCTTGGGCCGCCGGTATCCGTGGCCGGCAACAGCCTAAGTTTCACTGGCGCCACAGGGACGGGACAGAGCTTCCGCTCGGGATTCCTGTTCCGCATTCTCACCGGGCCGAACGCAAATGCGCGGATCCTCCTGGTACAGGGGCCTATCCTCGCGGCCTATGCGGAACGGAACGGACCGGCGGGCGCGCTTGGGTTCCCTGTTAACGACGCCTACGCGGCGGACGGCGGCATGCAACAGGATTTCGAGGGTGGTTCCCTGAAACAGAGGCCGACGGGAGAAGTCGAGACGGTGGAACGCGACCGGAAGCCGGAGGTCAGTGTCAGCCCCAGCCGGGTGACGGCAGGGGGGCGCGTGCGGATCATTGTGGGCGGGTTCCCGAACGGAGCGCGGCTGCGGGTATCCTTCAATGCCAGCCCAGCCATTCCCGCCTTTGAGATCCAGACGACGCAGGGCTCCTACACTTGGGAAGTTCCAGTGCCGGCGAACGCCACGACGTCATCCGTCTTGGTTACTGCTCGCGATATGGGATCGGAAGTACAGGCGGCGGGATCGTACTCCATTACCGCGCTTAATGAATCGGCGGTACGGCTGACGAAGCTCCGCGGGGATACGCAGACCGGGATTCCCGGGGCGCTGCTGGCTCGGCCTTTGGTGGCGTCGTTGGTGGATGAATCAGGGAATCCGCTGGCCGGGATCCCCGTTCGGTTTGCCGCCTCGCCCGGATCGAAGGTGGAGACGGCGAGTTCGGTTACGGATGCAAATGGGGAAGCTACGGCCACGGTCCGGCTGGTTCAGTCGGACGGCATTGCGCTGGTAACGGCGGATGCCGGGGGCAAGGTGGTGACGTTCAGCGCGAGGTCTAGCGGCGCCTCCCTGACGAACTATCCGAAACAGAACCGGATGGGGACTGTAGTGGGTTCAGCGCGCGAAACCATGCTGGCGGCGGTCTCCTCCATCCTGCGCTTTTATCAGAACCGTAACGAACTGCCGTCCTCCCTGGGGCTTGCCGATCCGGCACAATTGGGCGCCTTCCTGAACGATTTCTGCGTTTTCGATTCCAGCGGCGGGCGTATTTGCGATGGGTTCGTGACCTTTCAAAGTTCCCTGGAGAGACTTCCCAATCTCTACCGCCTGAAGGATTTCGTCGGCAACAACCTGGATGTGGAAGTGATGAAAACTGATGAAGCGGCGATTCTGGACGCACTGGCGCAGAATTCGCCGGTGTTGCTGGCTTTGGCGGTTTCCGATGGGGCTGGCGTGCGCACGGCGCACTTCGTAGTGGCAAACGGAGTCTCGGGAGACGGCGATGTTTTGATCGCCGACCCGGAGCCGTCCTGGAACCGGTCAAGGCTGGTAGAGTACACCTTCGGATTCATGGCGGGCGGAGTACAACTCAAGGCTGAAGTACTAGGCGCTGTGCGCCTGCACGCCCGTTCGGCCAGTCCGACGGGGTTTGTCGTCACAGCCTATCCCGCGGCTGTGCAGGTTCGGTCCGAGAAAGGCGATTGCGCCGCAGGATTGAATTTCCCTCTGACAGACGGCAGGGGAGGGCGTCCCGCGGGACAGGCTGGCATCTATTACTGCCCCGGGCAAGAGGCGGCACAACTGGTGAGCTTCGACGCGAGCGGACCCTACGAAGCTGTCCTGACCGATTTGGGGACTCCGGGCAGGCGCAACGAGATCCGTGGCGCCGGGCAGGAAGCGTATTCGGCGACTCGGCCGCAGCAGTGGGTCGTGAACCCGGCAGGGATTACCCTTTCGTCGGCGGGTGTGGTGAATGCAGCGACCCTAACGGCGGAACTGGCGCCAGGTTCGCTCGCTGTGATCACGGGGACCGGACTCGCGCGCGAGGGCGCGGAGACCATCGCCGAACTCGATGAGGATCGGGCAGTGGTGCAGATGGCCACACCGTTCCGGCTTAATGTCGAGATCCCCATGCAAGCGGCGGCGGGCGATCACACGCTTCGAATTACGTCTCCCTTCGGGACGGTGACGGCGGCGGTGAGGCTGTCGCCGGTGGCGCCGGCCCTCTATCGCGTGATTGTCAACGCGGCCGGCGGGGCTACCAATTCCCCCTTCAATCCGGTGACCCGCGGTTCGGCGATCACGCTCTACGCTACGGGATTAGGAGCGGTGCGCCGGCAAGGAAACCAGGATGTAGTGACTGAGCCGGTAACCGTGTTGCTGCAAGGCGCAGAGGTGCCGGCTTCGTTCGCCGGTCCGGCGTCGAACCTGCCCGGAACGTACGTGATTAACGTTACAACTCCCGCCGGAGTGGCCCCTGGACTGGATATTCCAGTGTCCATCCGGCAGGGCGGTGTAGAGAGCAATGCCGTCCCTCTGTCGGTACGCTAAATGTTAGGGTGAAGAGAAAATGGTTGACTCAGAGGGGGCATACGTGGTTAAATCGCAAGTTGACCGCCGTCTGTGCTGTAGCTGTACCATGGCAGGGGTGGATTGGGATAGGACTTTCCTCCTTGACTTATCCTCCCGAGTAATGGTATGAAAAGAAGTAATTGCGTCCGACGATTTTATAGCGGCATTCACAGCATGAATCCCGCGAGCACTACGAGTGACCGGCACAGGGTCAAAAGGGATTAGAAGATTAGAGACGCACCTCGGACTGGTTGGCAGCGGGTTAGGGAGACCTGGAACGCGCCGGGTGGTTCGGGGGAGACAATAAAAGAAAGACCTTAGGCACAGGTTGAAGAAGAAATTCCATCAATTCCAGTTCAACTTCTACAAGGAGAGGGAAATGTCAGATTTTCGCAAGCTGTTACTTGCGTTCGCTGCAGTCACCTTGTTCGCAGGACTTGCGAGCGCCCAGGTGACTCCACCGATCACTTGCAGCACTACGGCACAGCCGCTTACGGTTCGCGCCGAGGGCCTCGCGGAGCAGACCGGTGACGTCGTACTCCGGTGCACTGGGGGCTCGGCTCCCGCACTGGGCACCGCTCTTCCGCAGGTGAATATTTCGGTCACGCTGACCACCAACATCACCAGCCGTCTACTCAACGATCCGATCACGGAATCGTTGTTGTTCATCGATGATCCGGCTCCGTCGGCCCAGGCGCCCTGCGCTCCGGCTTCCGGCGTCACTCAGTGCGCTCCGCTCTATGCCGGCGCGGGCGGGACCGCCACGGTCACCCCGAATGGCAGCGACGTGCGCAACGTGTTCCAGGGCGTTCGTCAGAACGACAACACGATCGTGTTCCTCGCGGTTCCGATCAACGCTCCGGGTTCCACCGGCGAGCGTATTCTGCGCGTGAAGAATATTCGCGCTGCCATTGCTGGCGCTTCCGCCACCAACGGCCAGATCTTCGCTCTCGTGTCGATCCAGAACCCGCCTGCCAACCTGCAGCTCAATAATTCCACCGTTAACGTTGCGTTCGTGCAGCAGGGCCTCCTGTTCGCGCTGCGCAGCCGCACCGGCGGTGGTTTTGACGCCAATGCTACCGCTGGCGTGAAGCTGTTCGCTTGCGAGCGCTTCAACAGCGACCTGGCAGCCAACCCGGCCGAAGATTACGGCGGGGGCGGATTCCAGGGTGGCCGCAGCTTCCAGGTTCGTTTCCGTGAGAATTATGCCGCATCCTTCAAGGTTCGCGACATTAACGCTCCGATGAGCGAGCCCGGCCTGCAGCAGAACATTCCGCAGAACAACAACGGTGCCGATCCGTCCCTGTCCACGGTTGTGGAATCGGGCTTCTTCAACACCGCTTACACCTCGGTCAACGGTTTGAACCGCGCTGGCCGCGCCGACACGGGCACCCGCCTGCGCGTCGCGTTCAACAACGTTCCGGCCAACGTCCGCATCTACGTCACGACCCACGCCCTGTCTAGCGCCGCCATCAACTCCGCCACGGCTGCCCAGCAGTCCGGCGGTGGTGAAACCAGCGCCCTGGCCGCCGGCTACGCCGTCGCCAACACGCTGGGCACCCCCTCGACGATCATCCTGAACCCGACGGGTACTGGTGAAATCGCTCCCCTGGGTGGCAACGTGGCCCGCTATCCCGCAGGCGCCGCCGCTGGCTTGATCGAAGTACCGATCACCGCTGGTTCCGGCAGTTTCGTGTGGGAAGTGTTCGGTCAGGATCCCAACGCGATCGACACCCTGTCCTTCGCAGTTGCCTTGGCCTTCCGCAACGCCAACAACCCTGGCCTCGGCCAGATGACTGTCAATGGCAGCTTCGCTCCGGTGTCCTCGAGCAACCGCATGAGCGCCTCTGAGCCGCTGCCCCGCTTCGCCGACCAGTCCACTGCCGCCGGCGCAGCCAGCATCAACATCTGCCAGACCAACCTGCTCTTCCCGTTCGTTAGCAACCAGGGTGGCTTCGACACCGGTATCGCGATCTCCAACACGAGCTCGGATCCCTATGGCACGACGCCTCAGGCTGGTAACTGCGAACTGAACTACTACGGTGGAACGACGGGTGGTGGAGCTGCTCCCAGCAAGCAGACCACGACCTCGGCCGTGAACGGTGGCGCACAGGCCATCTTCACCCTGTCCTCCGGTGGCACCAACGGTATCGCGGCGACCCCTGGCTTCCAGGGCTACATCATCGCGATCTGCAACTTCCGCTTCGCTCACGGCTTCGCCTTCATCAGCGACGTCGGCGCACAGCGGTTGTCGCATGGCTACCTGGCGCTGATCCTCGATCCTCGCATCAGCAACACTGCTGAAGCGCTGGACAACTAAGAACAGCGTTAGATAGTTTGGAAACGTCGCGGGGCAGGTCCAAAAGACCTGCCCCGCTTCACTTTTTGACCGTCTCGCCTCAGATCGTTATTCCCTTCCATTTAAAGCTGGTGATAGACTAGTACTTGCGCGTCCAACCCCAAACAGCTTCTTTCCTGATAAGAGGTGACATGTCCAAACCATCTTCCTTCCTGCTCGCGGCGCTGAGCATTCTTTCCTGCGCGCAGTTTGCGCAAGCCCGCAACGTGTTCATCCTACCCCCTGGCGACGGTTCTTTCCGTCCGGTGGTTAACTTCGTGGGCGATCCCTTCGCCCCGGCGTCGGTGCCGAGCATTACAGCGGCCGCCGACACCTTCGCGGCATTTTCATCGAGTTCGGGGAAGTTTTACTTCGTCGGACGGTCCAGTACCGATACGGTGATTGTCACCGATTCCAACTTCCAGGTAATCGCCCGGCGCAGCTTAGGATTGGGCGCGTCCGCGGCAGCCATGACGCCGAACGGACGGTTTCTGGTAGTGGCCGCGGGTTCCGTGCACATTCTCGATACCACTTCCGATACTGTGGTGTCGCAATTCAACGATGCCGGCGTCAATCCAAACGATGTGGCCATCAGCTTGGACAGCTCCCGAGCATTTGTCACCAGCCAGGCAAGTGGGCGCGTGACGGCGATCGACCTGAGCATCTTCGGGAACGCAGGGTTCCGGGACAACCTCGGTCCGGTGAACGGCGTCAACGTCGGCCCGAACGGGCTGGTTTATGTGGCGGCGCAGAACATTCTCTATGAAATCGACCCGCGTGATATGACGCTTCGCGGCGGCGCCGGTATTCCGCTGAACGGGCAACCGGGCAAGCCTGCCTTTGCGGCCGATGGTCTGGGCACGGTGCGCGTGCTGCTGCCGAACCTGAACACGGCGTTCGGCGGTTCGAGCGCTCTCAGCGTCGATCTGATCAGCCGCCAGGCAACGCCGATTTTCGCCAACGGCGTGTTGTTCGACCGGATCGTGCCGGTTTCCGGATCGCGCGCCTTCGCGGTTTCCCAGGGCAATCAACTTTATGAGATTTTCCTGCCGGCATCGGCAGCCGTGGCGAACATTACCGGGTTAGCGTCGGCAAGCGGTATCCGCTCGGTCATCGCTTCCGAGGAGTTTCCCAACGCCCGCTACCTTTATGTCGCATCCAGCGGCACCAATACGATTTCCCGCGTCGATCTGGGCGCCAATAGCGTTAGCGGCAGCTTTCCGTTGAGTGCCCCTCCGGGAAACCTGAACTTCGCAGGGCAGGCCGCGACCGGCGTACCGTCAGCGATCTATCCCTTTAACAACGGCCAGTCGCTGCAACCTGCCACGCAATCTCTGCCTTTGACGGTGCGTGTGGTAGACTCCGCAGGACATCCCCTGCAGGGCGTTCCGGTGACCTTTGCAACGTCGGCTTTCGGCGCGTTCATCGTCTCCGGCGCTAATTCCAATACCGGGGCGAACGGTGTGGCGCAAGCGGTTGTGCTGGCGCCGAGCAACTTCGGAGCTTTTACAGTAACAGCCACAGCAGGATTCGGAGCAGGAATCAGCCTGAACACGACCTTCACCCTTACGGTAGGGTCCGGTGTCAGCGGCCCCACGGGTCTGGTGGCGGTGCGCGGAGGAAACGGCCAGGTGATCCGCGAGACGGCGGTGACCCCGGAAGCGCTGCGCGTAATTGTCCGTGACTCTTCCGGCAATCCGGTTCCGGGTGCGGTGGTGACATGGAGCGTGACCACTTCCAACGGTCCGAATGGCAGCCTCTTGAATACGGTTACGGTGACCGACGGCTTTGGCGAAACCATCAATACCTACATCGCCCCGTTCCTTGGCCCGAACCTGCTGCAATCTTACGTGCAGTCGACGATTACGGCGAGTACGTTCAGCGGGACAGTGAACATGTTCGTGACGGTAATCCCGGTCGTGTTCAACCAGAACCCCGCGTCGCTGCCGACCGTTCAGGTAGTGCAGCCGACGACCGAAGCAATTACCGGGCAGGTGGGTACGACGATCCCCGCAGCAATTCAAGTTCGCGTTTCGGCTGGAAGCGGACCAGGGTCGGGTACAGCGATTCCGAACGTCGGCATCTCGGCGAGCACCGGGAACGATCCGAATTTCGGAGTTACAGCCCGCTGCAGCGAAACAACGGGCCTCACCGACGCCAACGGCTTCGCCAGTTGCGATCTGGTTCTGGGGAGCCGCATCGGTACCTCCCCGCTCACGATCTATGTCGGTGGCCAATCGGTGGCGCAGATCAATCTCACCACGACTCCGGGCGTACCTGGAAAGATCGTGGCTGTGCAAGGCGAAGGACAGACTGGCCGGGCCGGCGAGTTACTGCCCCAGGCTCTGGTGGGACGCGTAGAAGACGCGTTCGGCAACGCTCTGCCGAATGCTCCTGTGGCATGGTCGATCGAGTCTGGTTCGGCGACACTGGTGAACACCATCAACCGTTCCGACAACTCGGCGCGCGTTTCGACACTCGTACGGCTGGGCAACAGCCCGGGCCAGGTGCGGATCCGTGTGACGGCGCAGGGCGGCAGCAGCGCGGCCACGGCGGCGTTTACGGTTTCGGTGAACATCACGGCGACTCAGATTCGGCGCGTGTCCGGCGACGGGCAATCGGCGCAGGTGAACACGGCCTTCGGCGAGCAGTTGGTGGCTCAAGTGCTGGATGCCAACAACGCGCCCGCGGTCAATGTGCCGGTGACCTTTACGGTACGCAGTGGATCGGCGGTAATCGGAACGCCTACGGCGACTTCGGACGCGAACGGGAATGTGCGCACTTCCGTTACGGCCGGGAATGTGGCCGGAAGCGTGACGATCTCGGCGGAGTTCGCTTCCGGGAACGCTGTCACATGGACGCTGACGGTTCTGCCGCTGGGTCCGACGCTGAATGCGGCGGGCATCGTGAATGCGGCCAGCGGACAGAATCAGATCGCCCCAGGTTCCATCGTGACCATTCGCGGATCTAACATTGTGCCGACCGCGCGTGGATACGTGTTGCCGGCGAATCAGCTTGGGCCTCGCCCGACGACGTTGGGCGGCGCTTCGGTGAGCTTCGGCGGTGTGCCTGCCCCGATCTTCTGGGCGGCCAATATCGACGGCCAGGAGTCGATTACGGTGCAGGTGCCGTTTGAGGCTCCGGAGAACGCAGTGATTCCGGTGACGGTGACCTCGAACAACGTTTCGGCGACGGTGAACGTGTCCATCTCGCCGGCTGCGCCAGGCGTCTTCGAGAATACGGATGGCCAGGGCCGCCGCTACGCGGTTGTGAGCCGTATGGATGGGACGTTCGTGACTCCGGATAATCCGGTGGGCCGCGGAGAGAACGTTCGCGTATACGTGACCGGACTCGGCCGCGTGACGGGCGTGACGGAAACCAACGCGCTGGGCGCGGGGCAGAATGTCGCGGCCACGGTTATTGCCGGCGTCAACGACGGCGGCGTACCGGTGGTGAGCGCGCAGTATGCTCCGGGCCTGATCGGCGTGTACGCGGTGACTATCACGATTCCGTCGGATACGGCCACGGGCTCGAACCGCAGCTTGGCGATCGCCGTGGATAGCGGCGGAACGCTGATCTTCGGGAACAGCTCTACGATCGCGATCCGCTAAGAAGCCCGCACAGGCCGGGGCGGCCCCCAGGATGTTCAGGAACTCGTGTGCCGCGGGTAGGCCCGGCGCGTTGTGCGAGCGAGTTCCTCAAGCGCCCGCACAGGCCGGGGCGGCCCCCAGGATGTTCAGGAACTCGTGTGCCGCGGGTAGGCGCGGCGCGTTGTGCGGGCGAGTTCCTCAGGAGCGCCTTGATCAGAAAGCAACGGGCCGGGAGGGAAGACCTTCCGGCCCGTTTCGCGTTTGGGGGCGGGCTGTTGTTATACACTGTGGCAATGCGCTTGCGTGATGCTGCTTTTGTGTTGATGGCTTCCTGGCTCATGGCTGCCGGACCGGAGGATGGGTACTGGACGAACTGGCGTGGACCGCGATCGAGCGGTTATGCTCCGCTGGCCAAGAACCTGCCGGTGAAATGGTCGGAGACTGAGAATATTATCTGGAAGGTCAAGACCCCGAGTTGGAGCGCGGCCACACCCGTAATCTGGGGCGATCTGGTGCTGGTCATTACTGCAGAATCGGGGTTTGTCAATCCGACTTACGATACGCGCAATCTACGCCGCGCACCAGAAGACAAGAGCGACAAGATTTTTCTATTGGGGCTCGACCGCAAGACCGGCTCGGAGCGGTGGCGCACGATGATCGACAGCGGCAATGAGCTGCACCGCAAGCAGAATTCGGCGTCGCCATCGCCGATCACCGACGGGAACCATATCTGGGTGATAACAGGGCATCTGCGGATGAGCTGCCTGTCAATGGACGGAAAAGTGGTTTGGAAACGCGATCTGGTGGCGGATTACGGGCATGTGGGGCTGAACCACGGCTATGCCTCGACGCCGCTGCTGGACGGGGGACGGCTGTATGTTCAGGTGATTCACGGGTTCAAATCGGACAACCCGTCGTATACAGCGGCCTTCGACAAGCTGACCGGCAAGACGGTGTGGAAGAAGCTACGGCCCGCGCCGGGGCAGATGGAATCGAAGGACAACTACGGCACACCGCAGATGGCAGTGGTGAACGAAAAGAAGGAGTTGGTGACTTTCGGCGGTGACATTGCCACAGGGCAGGATCCGGATACGGGCGAGGAGTTGTGGCGGATCGGTGGGTTCAATCCCACAGATTTCAAGATGAACCGCACCATTTCGGGGCTGCTGGTGCAGGGCGATCAGGTGGTGGTGGGGGGCAATCGCGGGCGGCCCTATCTCGCGTTTCGTGCCGGGGGGCGCGGCGATGTGACGGGGAAGAAGGAGATCTGGAATAACAATCTGGGCGCGGACGTGCCCACGCCGGCAACGGATGGCAAGCTCCTTTACGTTCTCAACGACAAGGGCTTTTTTAACCTGCTGGAGCTTTCCTCGGGGAAGGTGATCTATGAAGGTCAGAGGGTGGAGCCGGGCTCCTACAGCGCCTCGCCGTTGCTTGCCGACGGTAAGGTCTACGCGATCAACGAAGATGGGACTACATCGGTGATCAAGGCTGGGCCGGAGTTTGCGCTGCTGGGCGTGAACAAGCTGGACGGATACACCCTGGCGAGTCCGGTCGCTGTGGGCGACCGGATCTTCATTCGCACAGGGGAAGCGATTTACTGTATCGGAAACAAGTAAGGGTGAGGCCTACTTCGCCCCGCCACCCTTCATCTTGTCGCGCTGCTCTCGCAGTACTGCCTTGCGGCTGAGCTTGATCTTGTTGCCTTCGAGGGCGAGGACCTTGACCAGGATCTGATCGCCTTCCTTTAGTTCATCGCGCACCTGCTTGATGCGGTTCTCGGAAATCTCCGAAATATGCAACAGGCCGTCGGTGCCGGGGAAGATTTCAACGAAGGCGCCGAAATCCACCAGGCGAACTACTTTGCCCAAATAAGTCTTGCCCACTTCGGCCACTGCGGCGATGTCGGTCACCATCTGGATCGCCTTGTCGGCCGAGATCTTGTCCGTGGCGAAGATGTTTACTGTGCCATCGTCGCTCACGTCGATCTTGACGCCGGTGGCGTCGATAATGCTGCGGATCATCTTCCCGCCGGGTCCGATCAGTTCGCGGATCTTGTCGGTGGGGATGGTCAGGGTATGGATCTGTGGGGCGTGCGGGGACAGGGTCTTGCGCGGCGCATCGATCACCGCCACCATCTTATCGAG
The DNA here is from genome assembly GCA_016789755.1 of Bryobacterales bacterium. Classification (GTDB taxonomy): domain Bacteria; phylum Acidobacteriota; class Terriglobia; order Bryobacterales; family Bryobacteraceae; genus CADEFT01. The sequence goes on along the minus strand of JAEUQG010000417.1, from coordinate 1,922 downwards.
GATTTCGAGTCTTGCGCGGCGCGCCTGCTCGAGCGCTTCGCGCATAATGGCCGCGGTGACCTTCGTCACCTTGATGTCCATCTGCAGAGCGGTCACGCCCGTGCGGGTGCCGGCGACCTTGAAGTCCATGTCTCCGTAGTGATCTTCGGCCCCGGCGATGTCGGTGAGGATGGCGTACTTGCCATCTTCGATGACCAAGCCCATAGCGATGCCGGCGACGGGATTGGCGATCGGTACGCCGGCATCCATCAGCGATAGGGAGCCGCCGCAGACGGACGCCATCGAACTGGATCCGTTCGATTCGAGGATGTCGCTGACGACACGGAGCGTGTAGGGGAACTCTTCGCTGGGGATGACGCTAAGCAGGGAACGCTCCGCCAGTGCGCCGTGGCCGATTTCGCGGCGTCCTGCTCCGCGCAGAAAGCTGACTTCACCGACGCTGAACGGCGGGAAGTTGTAGTGCAGCATGAAACGCTTGGAGATTTCGCCTTCGCTCAGCATTTCCATTCGCTGGGCGTCTTCCTTGGTGCCGAGCGTGGTGGTAACCAGTGCTTGCGTTTCGCCGCGGGTGAACAGTGCCGACCCGTGAGTGCGAGGCAGCAGGCCTACCTCGATGTCGATGCGCCGGATCTCGTCGAACGCGCGGCCATCGGGGCGGCGGCGGCTGACGAGCATTTCGTCGCGGAAGATGCGCTCTTTGAGCTGGTCGAACAGCTTGCCGGCTTCGGCCTGCTGCTCTTCGGGATACTCGGCGACGCAGGCGTCGTGGAGCGCGTCCACCTTTTTGTAGCTTTCGATTTTGGCGTACTTCTGTGTATTGAGAGCGTCGGTGAGATCGGCGCGGTATTTGGCGTCGATGGCGGCCAGCAACTCGGCGTTGACAGGCGCGGGAGTGAACTCGCGCTTGGTCTTGCCGCAAAGGGACTGGAGTTCGCGAATGCCTGCGATGATCTTTTTGCAGCATTCGTGGCCGAACTCAATGCAATCGACTACTCTCGATTCATCCACGCCGGCTCCGCCGGCTTCCACCATCACAATGCCTTCTTCGGTGCCGGCAACGACGATGCTGAACTCGGCGGCCTTGGTCTGCTCGTAGGTGGGTTCGGCGATCATTTCGCCGTTCACCATGGCGATGCGAACACCTGCCAGCAGGTGATAGAAGGGAACATCGGAAATAGCGAGAGCAGCGGCTGCACCCATCACGGCCAAAGAGGACGGGTCGTGGGTGGGGTCGGCGGAAAGCACGAAGGCGATGATCTGCGTGTCGCACATGTAGCCTTCGGGGAACAGCGGGCGGACGGGACGGTCGATGAGGCGGGAAGTGAGAATCTCGCGCTCCGTGGGACGTCCTTCGCGCTTGATGAAGCCGCCGGGGTAACGGCCCGCGGCGTATGTGTATTCCCGGTAGTCTACGGTAAGGGGGAAGAATCCAGCGCCGGGCTTGGGCTCCTCATTGGAGCAGGCCGTGGCGAGCACTACGGAATCGCCGGTGCGAACGACGACCGCGCCGCTCGCCTGCTTTGCCATTTTGCCGGATTCGAAAGTGATGACCCGGGTGCCCAGGTCGACAGAAACGGTGTGAATCATTGAAAGTCCTCCATCATTTGACCGCGATGCCGCGGCCCAACTAGGAAGACTGATTGTAAGGAACCAGCCTTATGGCCAGCCCGGCGAATGGAGGCAACCAATTTGCCGGGCGGCGTGTAAACTTGTGGTGAGCGTTTTTACCGGCGAATGCCCAGTCGGGAGATGAGCTCCTTGTAACGTTCGGGGGAGCTTGCCTTCAGGTACTTCAACAGCCGGCGGCGGCGCGCCACCATGGTCAGCAGACCGAGCCTTGAATGATGATCCTTTTGGTGGGATTTGAAGTGCTCGGTGAGCTGCGCAATGCGCTGGCTCAGGATGGCCACTTGCACCTCTGG
>JAEUQG010000338.1 GCA_016789755.1 Bryobacterales bacterium | reverse complement strand
CCCTATCCCAACCTACCACATCCGCATCCATCCCATCCACATGCCCCCAATCCCCAACCACCCACATCCGTGTTCATCCCATTCATCCGTGGCCCAAACCCAACCAACCACATCCGCATCCATCCGCCCCCCCATCCCATTCATCCCTCCCCATGACCGTAACCAATCCCCCCCGCGAACGTCTTCATTTGACATAAGGCCAGCCGATTTCTAAGATGTAGGATGCAACGCCATCCTCGCCTTTTCCCGGCGCAAGGCAGATCGCTGGATGCTTAAGGCACGGCGTAACTTGAGTTAGTTCATTCCTCTTCACCAACTATGATCAAAGTAGAAGGCCTCACTAAGCGGTACGCGCGCAATGTTGCCGTGGACAATATCTCGTTCGATGTCGAGAAGGGCCAGATTGTTGGTTTCCTTGGCCCCAACGGAGCAGGCAAGACAACCACCATGCGTGTGCTGACCTGCTTCCTCCCTCCCACCGGCGGCAAGGCGGAAGTCGCCGGTTTCGACGTCATCGAACAACCCATGGAGGTCAAACGCCGCATCGGCTACCTCCCCGAAACTCCTCCCCTCTACCCCGAAATGGACGTCGCCGAATACGTCGAGTTCGTCGGCCGCCTCAAAGGCGTCCCCAAAAGCGACCTCGCCCGCCGCGTCAACGAAGTCTGCGACCGCTGCAACGTCGGCGACATGAAACACCGCCTCATCGGCAAGCTCTCCAAAGGCTATAAACAGCGCGTCGGCCTCGCCAGCGCCATCATCCACAACCCCGACGTCCTCATCCTCGACGAACCCACCGCCGGCCTCGACCCCGAGCAGCGTAAAGAAACCCTCGGCCTCATCCGCGAACTCGCCGGCGAGCACACCATCATCCTCAGCACCCACATCCTCCCCGAAGTCGAACAGACCTGCCAGAAGGTCATCATCATCTCCCGCGGCAAACTCGTCGCCACCGACACCATGGAGAACCTCAACAGCCGCCTCCGCGGCGCCGAACTCGTCGCCGTCGAAGTCGAAGCCCGCTCCGGTTCCCTCAGCCGCGAAACCGTCCAGCAACGCCTCGAACAGCTCTCCGGCGTCAGCAAAGTAACCTATCGCGAATCCCGCCAGGGCCGCCTCGCCTTCCATGTCGAAAGCATGCAGGGCAAAAGCGTCCGCCCCGATATCGCCCGCTCCGTCGTCCAGGCCGATTGGAATCTCACCGAACTGCACAGTGCCGGCTTGAGCCTCGAAGAAATCTTCCTCCAATTGACTTCCGCCGACAAGACCGCACCCGGAGGTGCCCAATGACCAACATGTGGATCATCTGTAGAAAAGAACTCAAAGGATATTTCGCCTCACCCATCGCCTACGGCCTCATGGCCTTCTTCGCCCTCATCTTCGGCTACTTCTTCTATGCCGCGGTCGCCATCTTCGTCCTCCGCAGCACTGACCCGATGATGATGCAGCGCGGCATGCCCATGGATGTCAATGAATGGGTCGTCCGCCCCGTCATGATGAACGTCAGCGTCATCGGCCTCTTCATCATCCCCATGATCACCATGCGCCTCTTCGCCGAAGAGAAAAAATCCGGCACCATCGAACTCCTCGCAACCTCGCCCATCACCGACCTTGAAATCATCGTCGGCAAGTGGCTCGCCGCCGTCCTCCTCTACGGCTCCATCCTCGTACTCTCCACCGTCAACCTCGCCATCCTCTTCCTCTACGGCAGCCCCGAATGGAAGCCCATCCTCGTCGCCTATCTCGGCCTGCTCCTCCAGGGAGCCTGCCTCCTCGCCATCGGCACCTTCATCTCCAATTGCACCAAAAACCAGATCATCGCCGGCGCCGGCACCTTCGCCGTCTGCCTCCTCCTCTGGGTCCTCGATTGGGTCGGCGCCTACGAAACTTCTACCTTTGGAAAAATGATCTCCTATATGTCCGTTACCAGCCACTTTGAGAACTTCGCCAAAGGCGTCATCGATACCAGAGATGTCGTCTACTACGGCTCGCTCATCTTCTTCGGCTTGTTTCTCACTTCCCGGTCGATGGAATCTCTGCGGTGGAGGGCATAAATGGATAGCAACTGGATGAAAACCCGGCAAACTAAATTTACGGCGTTCACGGTTGTCTATATCGCCGTCGTGATCGCGGTGCTCGGTGTGGCCAACTGGCTCTCCACCCTCAACAGCACCTCCCTCGATGTCACCTCCAACAAACGCTTCAGCCTCGCCGACCAGACCGAAAAGGTGGTTAAAGGGCTCAAGACCGAAGCCAAAATCTACTACTTCGACAAGACGGCCGACTTCCCCCGCGCCAAAGACCTCCTCGACCGCTACGACGCCCTCTCCGGCAAGCTCAACGTCGAATACGTCGACGTCGTCAAGAAGCCGCAGGTCGCCAAACAGTACGGCATCCGCAACCTCGGCGCCGTCTTCGTCGAAGTCAACGGCAAGCGCGAGGAAGCCCGCAGCCTCTCCGAAGAGGAAGTGACCTCCGCCCTCATCCGCGCTCTCAAAACCGGCGAGCGCCGCGTCTGCTCCGTCATCGGCAGCGGCGAGCACGGCTTCGACGACAACTCCCCCCAAGGCGGCTACTCCCGCCTCAAGGAATTGATCGAGCGCAATAACTACAAAACCCAGTCCATCCGCCTCCTCGAAAAACCCGAGGTGCCCAAAGAGTGCACCATCGTCATCGTCGGCGGCCCCCGCTTCGACTACGCTCCCCCCGCCGTCGGCGCCCTCGCCAAGTTCTACGCCGAAGGCGGCCGCGTCCTCGTCGCTCTCGATCCCCCCATGCAACTCGGCAAGGAAACCATCGCCGAAAACGAGTTGCTCATCAAACTCCTCGGGGAATGGGGCTTCGCCGTCGAAAAGAACCTCGTCCTCGATACCAGCGGCGTCGGCCAACTCTTCGGCTTGAGTGAAGTCGTCCCGCTCGTCACCAGCTACGAAGGCCACGTCATCGTCCGCGATATGCGCGAAGTCGCCACCGCCTTCCCCCTCGCCCGCTCCATCGACGTCAAAACCGGAGTCCCCAACGTCACCACCGAGAAGCTCTTCTCCAGCTCCCCCAATAGCTTCGCCACCACCAACCTCAAGTCCGCCGAAATCAAGATCGATTCCAAGAACGACAAGAAGGGACCGCTCCTGCTCGCCGGCGTCAGCGTCTACAACCCCATGAAGGAAGGCAAGGCCATGGGCCGCGCCATCCTCGTCGGCTCCTCCAGCTTCATGGCCAACAACATCCTCGGCTTCAACGGCAATCGCGACCTCGCCATGAATATGCTCAACTGGCTCGCCGCCGACGAGGACCTCATCTCCATCCGGCCCAAAGATCCCCAGGACCGGCGCTTGAGCCTCACTCGGCGCCAAATGAGTTTCGTGTTCTACGCCAGCGTCTTCCTGATTCCCCTGCTCGTCATCGGAGCCGGAATCAGCGTCTGGTGGAAGAGGAGATAAAGGCGATGCAGATACGCGGATTACTTGCAGCGCTGGTCCTCCTGGCGGTGCTCGGAGGCGGCGTCTGGTACTCCAATAAGCGCAAGGCCGAAGAGGAAAAACAGGGCTCCAAAGATACACCCAAAATCCTCTCGGTCCCGGAAGACCAGTTGACCCAGATCGACATCCAGCGCGCCGACGGCAAGTCCACTACCCTCAAGAAGACCGATAAGTGGCAGATCACCGCCCCTCAGCCGCTCCAGGCCGATCAGGACGCCGTCACCCCCATGGTCTCCGCCGCCGCCAGCCTCTTGGCCGATTCCGTCGTCGAAGAAAAAGCCGGCGACGTCTCCTCCTTCGGCTTCAACACCCCTCAACTGGTCCTCAAACTCACGAAGAAGGACGGCAAATCGGTTACCCTCAAAATCGCCGATGAAATGGCCACCGGCAGCGGCTTCTACGCCATGATCGATGGCGACCCGCGCCTCTACACCATTTCCTCCGTCAACAAGACCTCCTTCGACAAAACCGCCCAGGACCTCCGCGACAAACGCCTCCTCGCCTTCGACGCCGACAAGCTCACCCGCGTCGAACTCACTGCCAAAGGCTCTTCCTTCGAATTCGGAAAGAACGCCCAAAGCGAATGGCAGATCGTCAAGCCCAAGCCCATGCGCGCCGACAACTGGGGCGTCGAAGAGCTCGTCCGCAAAATCAAAGAAGCCAAGATGGATAGCGCCGTCTCCGAAGAAGACGCCAAAAAGGCCGATGCCAACTTCGCCTCCGGCACGAAAATCGCCGTCGCCAAAGTCTCCGATGCCGCCGGTACTCACGAAATCGAGATCCGCAAAAAGGAGAACGATTACTTCGCCAAAGGCTCCGCCATGGCCGGAGCCCACAAGGTCACCAACGAGCTCGGCGAAGGCCTCGACAAAGGCCTCAACGATTTCCGCAACCGCAAGCTCTTCGACTTCGGCTTCAGCGATCCCACCAAGGTTGAAGTCAAAGCAGTTGACGGCCAGACCAAGACCTACTCCAAGTCCGGTGAAAAATGGATGCGCGGGTCCGAAACCATGGATTCCGTCGGCGTCCAAAGCTTCATCGACAAACTGCGCGACCTCGCCGCCGTCGAGTTCAAGGAGTCCGGCTTCGGCACTCCCGTCCTCGACCTCCGCGTCACCTCCAAAGACGGCAAGCTCGTCGATCACGTCCAGATCTCCAAAGGCCCTGGCGCCGATGCCTTCGCCGTCCGCGTGAACGAACCCACCGTCTACCAGATCTCCGCCGCGGCCTTGCTCGAATTGGAAGCTACCGCCGCCGCCATCAAACCGCCCGCTCCGCCCGACACGAAGAAGAAGGACGAAAAGAAAAAATAAGTGAACGCGCTCCTCACGGATCTTTACCAGTTGACGATGGCCGCGGGCTATTTCGAGGCTGGTAAGATCCAGGAGACCGCGACGTTTGAGTTGTTCGTCCGCCGCCTTCCTCTCAACCGTAACTTCCTCGTCGCCGCCGGCCTCGCCCAGGCCGTCGACTACCTCCTCAACTTCCGCTTCACCGCCGGAGAACTCGACTACCTCCGCGGCCTCCCCCAATTCGCCCGCGCCACACCTGCCTTCTTCGATTACCTCGCCGGCCTTCGCTTCACCGGCGATCTGTTCGCCGTCCCCGAAGGCACGCCCGTCTTCCCCGGCGAACCCCTGCTCGCCGTCCGCGCCCCGCTCGTCGAAGCCCAGATCCCCGAAACCTTCCTCCTTTCCACCATCGCCTTCCAAACCTTGATCGCCACCAAGGCCGCCCGCATCGTTGAAATCGCCGGCCAGAAGTCCGTCGTCGAATTCGGCACCCGCCGCGCTCATTCGCCCCAGGCAGGCGTGCTCGCCGGCCGCGCCGCCTACATCGGCGGCTGCATCGGCACCAGCAATACTCAGGCCGGCATCGAGTTCGGCATCCCCGTCTTCGGCACCGCCGCCCATTCCTGGGTCCAGACTTTCGAACAGGAAACCGATGCCTTCCGCCGGCTGCAAACCCTCCTCGGCCCCAATACCGTCTACCTCATCGATACCTACGACACGCTCGAAGGCGCCCGCCGCGCCGCCTCCCTCGGCAACCCCATGTGGGGGGTCCGCATCGACAGCGGCAACCTCGTCGAAATGTCCCTCGCCGTGCGTCAGATCCTCGATCAGGCCGGCCTCCACGACGCCAAAATCATGGCCACCAGCGATCTCAACGAATACAAGATCGCCGAACTCCTCGCCGCCAAAGCCCCCATCGACGCTTTCGGTGTCGGCACCGACCTCTCCGTGTCCGCCGATGCCCCCAGCTTGAGCGCCGTCTACAAAATCGTCGAGCTGCGCAAAGGCGAAGAGCGCCGCTTCACCGCTAAGTTCAGCGAAGGCAAGCGCACCCTCGCCGGCTCCAAACAGATCTTCCGCTTCGCCGATCGCGATGTCGTCGGCTGCAGTTGGGAATGCCTCGGCTGCGCCGGCGGCCCTCCCTCCGAAGCCCTCTTGCAGCCCGTCATCATCCAAGGCAAACTCGTCCAGGCCCTCCCCGGCGTGAACCGCATCCGCTCCCGTTGCCTCGACCGCATGAAGCGCCTCCCCGCTTCCCTCCGCACCCTATTCGAATCGAAGGAGCCCTGGCGCGTCGATTACAGTGAGGAACTGCTAGCGCTCAACGCCCGTGTCGAGCGAAGCTTGGAGCAGGAGGAAAAACAATGAAAACCGTCTTCTTCGACATCGACACCCAGATCGATTTCATGTATCCGGCGGGTTCGTTCTACGTGCCCGGAGCCTCTGCCCTCATCCGCCGCATCGCGGCCCTCAATCACTTCGCCGCCTCCCAGGGCGCGCCGCTCGTGTCCACCGTCGATGCGCACACCGAGAACGATCCCGAGTTCCGTCTCTACCCTCACCACTGTGTCACCGGCACCGTGGGTCAGGGCAAACCCCAGATCACTCTCCTCGACAAGCGCCTTACGGTCCCCAACGTCCGCCTCAAAGTGGCCCTCTCCGACTCCCAGCAGGTCCTGCTCGAAAAGCAAACCATCGACTGCTTCACCAACGTCAATCTCGAAAGCCTGCTCGAACAATGGAACGCCGGCCGCTACATCGTCTACGGCGTCGTCACCGAGATCTGTGTCCGCAAAGCCCTCGAAGGCCTGCTCAAAACCGGAAGGGAAGTCGTGCTCGTCCAGGACGCCGTCCAAAGCATCGACTCCGCCGCCTCTGCCCAAATGATCGCCCAAATGCAGACCCAAGGCCTCCAACTGCGCACCGCCGCTCAAGTCATGGCCGCATAAACCGTCACCGGAACTCCACCCCCGTCACAATCCCCGTCGCCGAAAAATACTCCACCGTCACCGCGGTCGGCTTCTGCGCCCCGCAGCGGAACTCGAACGTCATCGAAGAGAAATTCTTCAACAGCACTTCCCCCGGATTCTCCACCAGCAGCGCATACGCCTTCCCCTTCGCCCGCACATGAAACCGCGCGCTCGCCCCCAAACACTCAATCCGTTCCAGAATCCCCTCCACCTTCGCGTCCCCCTGCTTGTTCTTCCAACTGTCCGGCGTATTCACCGCCGCCCGCTTCACCGGCTCGGCCGCCGCCGGAGCCTCCAGCGACCGCGCCAGCGGCCGCGCCATCTCCGCCTGCTCCACCGTCGTTGCCGCATCCAACGCCCGCCGCGCCGCCCGCATCGCATCCTCCC
>JAEUQG010000369.1 GCA_016789755.1 Bryobacterales bacterium | reverse complement strand
GAGGTCGAGAACCTTGCCGGACTTGACGTTGGTGATCTCATACCGGCCCGGGCTATTGAATCCGCCTTGCGCCGTGGCCGGGTAGGGAGCGAACAATCCGCACACCGTACAGGCCAACGCCGCAGTAAAACACTTCGTGGTGATTGTCATTTCTTGACCATCCTCAAACGGCACGGCGTCCCTGGAGAAGCCGGACCAGCATGACAATGACTGCGACCACCAGTAAAACGTGAATCAAGCCAGACATTGTATAGGAGCTGGCCATTCCCAGCGCCCATAGCGCCAGAAGCACAACAACAAGTGTCCAAACCATTTTCGATTTCCTTTCCAACGATGCAGGGCAGTTTCATTGCCCCATCGGCCGTAAGGGCTTGTCCTCTTCCAGTGCAATCAAGCCCAATACGACTGCACAGGCTCAGTTGACCAAGAAATGACCGGGCAACCGAGAAACCATCACAAAAACCACAGGGCTTTGTGGGATATTAGGCGGCGTCACGCGGTGCGAGCGATGGGCGGCAGAGGCAACGGCCTCGATTACCCACAACAGTAGGAGGCAACCGGAGAGCGTCCAGATCAGGCACGTTCTCACGCTCCTTTGAGGTCGCAGCCGTCTGACGCGCCACGTCTCGAAGCCGCCCAACGTGAGTGAGATGGTGGCAACACGCATCCAGGCCTGATCGAGCCCGGCGGGATACAGGTAGCTCAGTGCGATGCAGTAGAGTAGCCCGCCAAGAATGCCGCCGAAAAAGCCGTCGGCGAAGGAGCGTGCCACGGCAAAAGAGAACACGGTGGAGATTCGCAGCGGATCCCCTTGCGGATGCGTCGAAATGACGGGGGAAAGAGCAGGGTTTGACTGTGCCATCGACGCTCTCCGCGAGGTTACCGAGTCCATCTCCATGTCTCGTGTCCTTTCTGCGTACAGAACGAACTGTCTCCGTTAGCCGCGGGCGATTACTTCAACCACTTCTTTCGCACGATCGCGAATCTCCGCGCCTTTGGCTACCACGTACTCTTCCGCCGCGCCGGCCGTATCCTTTGCCCAATCCGAACTCTCTTTGCATTTGCGGCCAATGAGGCGGCGAGTGGCGACTCCGCTCTGCGGGGCAAACAACACTGCCAAAGCGATGCCAGTTCCCAGCCCGGTCAGGAAGAACGGTACCGCCGAAGTGCAGGAACCGTTCTCTGTACCTTTTTCGATGTTTTTCATAGATTCCCTTCTCTCCGGTAAGGGCAATTCGGCATCCATTAACGGGATTCTGGTGAGCAGGGTTCGAAAGCAGGGTGTAATGTAATGTTTCCCATGGCATGCGCAGCAGCCGCACGGAATAGGGATTTCCAGGCTTGTGACGGCCCGCGGTCATCCGGCCATCTGTAGTCAGCATTCGTCGAACGCTCCCACGGTCACCTCGAATCGATGCGCTTTGGGCAAAGAACTGACAACACAACCTCGTAGGTCTCCAGCGATCCCTGCCGCGCGCGGGCTTGCACTCCTTCCCGAACAAAATGGCCAGCAAGGTGCTACGGATTACAGCAGCCAAAGACGAATCCACGAGTGGAAAGTCGTTGCGTGCCGGAGTTCCTCATGAGAAGGGCCCGGTGGTTTGCGGAGGATACGATCAGTGGCGTAGTCTTTGTGCCAGATGGACGCGGGCAAACGCTACGCTGCTGGGCGTAGTCTTCGAACCGGCAATGTGCTGGCGCAGGACGTCGTCAGGCCGCGCTCGGTTGTCGCGATCGCGTGCGATTCCCATCCTTGTTCACCAGAGCCGCGGCTATGAGGGAATCCTCGTTTCCAGTCAGGCCGGAGAGCAGTAGCGGTTCGCCGCTCTCAGCCACGCGTCCAATCTTGCGTTCGCCCAAGGCAAATCGATGGAATGCTCCCTGTGTGCCATAGTTCCCAGCACCGCCTTGGCGCAGGCCGGCGCTGGCGGCCAGATGAAGGCCCCGACCGGCATTGGACTCCTTTTGCGCGTTGCAGTTGGGGCAGTCCGTGTCATCCATTAATAGCCAAATCCGGGTTAGGGCGACGCTGGCACATTGGGCGATACCGGCAGTGACGGTGTGCAGAACATCGGTGAGAGTGCGTTGGCGCGCCGTTGCCACCATAATCTGGGGCAGTTTTGAAGTGTCCACGAGGCTGATTGTACGAATATTCGTCTCTCCCGGACAACGATGTTTCGTAATTATACGAATTGTCGTAGCCAGTGGCGCAACCTATTAACACCATAACCTATTGATTTTAAGGTATTTGAATGGAAGTCTCGATTTGGTGCTCCCCTTGCCCTATCAAGATCGCTGCCCACTAAGCAGCCAAATCCAATCTCAGAAAGAACCTCCAAAATGAACAACATCACTCCGATCAACCCGGCAGAAGCCGCCGGCCCGCCAAGGCGCTCTTCGATGGCGTGCAAGCCAAATTGGGTGCGGTACCGAACCTCTTCCGCGTCTTGGGGAACGCGCCCGCCGCGCTCAACGCCTATCTCGGTTTCAACACCGCCCTGAGCGGCGGCACACTCAGCGCCAAGCTGCGGGAGCAGATCGCCCTGACGGTGGCGGAAACCAATCAGTGCGGCTATTGCCTGAGCGCACGTACCTTTATCGGGCGCAGTGTGGGACTGGCGGAGCAGGACATTCTCGATGCCCGGCAAGGGCATGCGGCCGACTCCCGTAGCGGCGCTATTCTCGCCCTCGCACGGAACATTGTCGTGCAACGCGGAGAGATCGGCGCAACTGGCTTGGAGCAGGCCCGCAAGGCTGGCCTCACGGACGGCGAGATCGTGGAAACCATCGCCAACGTAGCGCTGAATATTTTCAGCAACTACGTCAACCACCTTGCTGGTACGGAGATCGACTTCCCCGAAGTCAAGCCTGGCAGCGGGCTGGTTGCGGCCACTTGCCAATGCGCCTGATGGCCAACGGAAAGAAAGGAGCTGAAACCAATGAGAACCAAATGGAAAACGGCCGCGATCGGCTTTGCCGCGCTGGCTTTCGGACTCAGCAGCGCTGATTTGACGGCCCAGGAAAAGCCCACTCTTCACCATTACGCGGGTCCGCGCCCGGATGCTCCGGCGCCGCGGCCGGGCCTGAAACTGGAAAAGGGTCGCGTGGCCCTTGTGGTCACCGATCCACAGAACGATTTTCTGCATCCCAAGGGAGTGGCTTGGGGCGTGGTGGGAGAGAGCGTACGCGAGAACAAGACGGTGGAGAACATCGAAGGGCTGCTCCAGGCGGCGAAGACGAGTGGCGTACCCGTCTTTGTCAGTCCTCATTACTACTACCCACATGATCATCAGTGGAAGTTCGAAGGGGCGCTGGAAGCGCTGATGCACAAGATCGGCATGTTCGACCGCAAGGGCGCGCTGCAGACGGCGGGATTTGCCGGTTCCGGCGCAGACTGGCTGGAACGCTACAAGCCCTTCATCGAAGATGGCAGGACCGTTGTCACCAGCCCGCACAAGGTCTTCGGACCGGAATCGAACGACCTGGTGCTGCAACTGCGCAAGGCAGGCGTGAGCCAGGTGATTCTGTCCTCCGCCTGCGCGATTGCCGCGCGGGCGCGGGCCTCCCTCGCGTAGGGGCTCTGCTCAAGGAACTTCTGGACTACGCTCGTTTCCGTCCACTCCTGTGCCGAACATAGGCTCGCGAGTGCGGCCATGTACAGCAGAGAAGTGGCGGCGCGATTGGGCAAATACATTGCGCCACCTCATCAGAATCAACTTTTTGGAACTACAAGGGGTCCGCGCACGAGTAGTGCGCCTGATGTGTGGTTAGGCAGGAGGGGCGCGGGATTTGAGAGCGAACCGCCACGGAGGATCGTGGCTATGGGGGATCAGTTCCGTTACGAGAGCGGGTTGCGCGACCGGTTCCGGGATCGAGATGGCCTCCGGAAGCGCAGCTGCAAGTCTCACGGGAGATTTTCCATCTCCGGCGATCCAACTCAAGGAGCGAGCATCGCTGGCGTGATCGTCAGACTCGAGCGCCATACCATCGGCGCCTTCACCGGCCCAGTGAGTGTGGGTGAACCCGTGCGCATGCTCATGCGCTGGATCGCGATCGTGGACGTGCATGAACGGAGCCTGGGCGAAAGCGAGCAGAAGACTCACAGCAACGCCGAGATGGATCGTGCTCCGCACTTTGTAGAATTATAGCGTGACACCCGGCCTGCCACCGTCCCTGATCAAGCCGTGGTCACGCCGGCGGACATGAGCCAGTTGCTCCGGGCCACAATCGGTGCTGGATAAGACCCTCGGATGTTGTCCGTCCATTGCAAGAACTCTACGGTCACCCAACCAACTCGCCAAGACCAACGACTACAACGCCGCCTCCGTGAACCGCCCAGTGGATCGGACCAAGCAGCTCGGCGTGTCGACCCAGGAAGCCCACGGCGTCGTCCAGCGAATGATTTTCACGGAACTGGACCTGTCGAAGGCATCGGATCTCGCGCGCGGCGGCGCTGAGGCCGTTCTCGACGCGGCCCGTCCGCGCGGCCAACAGATCGTGGTGGAGGTTGCGAAGGAAGGCCCAGACCCCGGCGTGACGGTCTACGGTCTTGAGCACGCGACCGATCTTCGGATCGATAACCAGTTGCAGGTAACTGCCGGGAACTTTGCGCTGCTTGCGATCCTTAGCCCTCACTTTTGCGATCTGAACCAAGGTGGCCAATCCCGCGGTGTTGAAGCGGATATCCTCCACCTGAAACCCCGGATATCGCCGCGCCACGCTGCGGATCAGATTCTCCAGCGGCATGGGGTGCGAAACAGTGGCAGACGCCCAGCGTGGCGCGATTTCCAGTTCCGGCGAGTAAGACGAGAGCAGCGCCGGACAAGCCGATGACCAACGCCAGGAGGCCGACCGCGAGTCCGGCGTAGAGATGCGCCTGAAAGAACCACTTCCTCGGGTGCCAGGTTCTTGGGTTGGATAGGAAGGAAGACACGGTGTTCGATTCCGAAGTCTCAGCATAGCTATTTTGCAAATTAGTTGCAATAGGAACAGGCAATAGTAGAGAAAACATCCGCCGTCTTGCCACGCCTTTGCAACTGGGGAGGAGAGGGCTGGGGAAATCGCGGCTCGCGCCGGCAGAGCTATTTACAGCGATCCGTAGCGCGAATAGGCCTCTTTGACGGAGACGCCGCGGCGCAACTCTTCGCGCATTCCGCCTTCGCGCTGGAAAATGTCCTCGGCAGCCTGCAGCACCTCGATCGTGAGCGCACGCGGCACAACCACCACACCGTCGGTATCGCCGAAGATGAAGTCACCGGGATGAATGACGGTATTGCCGATCCGGATGGGGACCTGCCATTCACGGATGGCCCAGCGGCCGACGGAACTGGCCGGCGATTGGAAGCGGGCGAATACGGGGTACTCCATGCGGTCGACGAAATCGAGGTCGCGCACGCCGCCGTCAATCACCGCGCCGCTGCATCCGCGCTGGCTGGCGGCCATCGACATCATTTCGCCCCAATGGGCGCATTCGGTGCTTCCGCCGCAGGCCCAGACGGAAACGGTGCCGGCTTCGATGCTATCGAGCATCGACAGGCGTATCTCGGTATCGTTGTTTTGTTTGTCGGCGCAAGGAAAGCCTTGGCCGGTGAAGGCGGGTCCGGCGACCTGGATATTCCTGGTGAAGGGGCGGATGTAGAAAGGGAGCGCCTGATGGCGGTAGCCATTCTTGTCGAGAATGTCGGAGATGGCGCCGACGTAAAGTTGGCGGTAGCGCCGGCACACCGCCGCCCAATGTTCTGAGCTCATGACAGTCCTCACGGAGTAAAGATCCGATTTTTGGCGGAAGGTGACAGGAGCGCGGGCTAGGAACCGGGCGACAGTTCCGTCAGTTCCAACTGGAGGACTGCGGTGCAATCGGCGCAGACCAGGACTCCGTCGTCGTCCAGGTAAACGGCGACGGATTCGCATCTGGCGCAGGCGACGGCGGGCTCGGTGGCGTCGGGAAGTTCGGGCGGGGGCGAGATCTTCCGGCGCACACCGGTAGCGTGTGTGATGGGCTCAAAGGTTCCCTTGCAATCGGCGCAGACGTGGTTGAAGCAACACTTCGGCTCGCAGCTATAGAACACCTCGGCCGATCCGCAATGAGGACAGGGAATGGTGAGCTTGCTCGACACCACCCCAGCATAGCCCGGAATTGGCGATAATGAGGGCCATGAAGGCAATTCTTACAGTTCTCGTTGTATCCGCTCTCTGCTTTGCCGCGGAACGCAAACTCGGCCAACCGCTGGCGCTAAAGTCGCAAACGCCGATCGCGGAAATTCTCGCTACGCCCGACACGTTCGTAGGCAAGACTGTGCAAGTGAAAGGCAAGGTAACGGAAGTCTGCGAAAAGATGGGCTGCTGGACCAATCTGGTAGACCCTGACGGGAAGATGATCAAAGTCAAGGTAAACGACGGCGAGATCGTGTTCTCGAAGTCTGCCATTGGGCGAACGGCGATCGCCGAAGGGACCCTCAAGAAGTTCGATCTGACGAAGGAACAGGCCATCGCGCGCGCCAAGCACGAAGCCGAAGAGCAGGGCCGCAAGTTCAACCCCGAGTCGGTGAAATCAGGTACGGTGATTTACCAGATCCAAGGCACTGGCGCCGTGCTTCTCGATTAGGATTTAAGTTATACTGCCGTGACAAGACGATTTGCTATTGCCCTCCTCGCGCTGTCCCTGTCCGCCAACGCGCAGGCGCCGCGCCGTCCCAAACTGATTGTGGCCATTGCGGTGGATCAGTTTCGCTACGATTATTTGACGCGTTTTCGCGACCAGTACAACGGCGGGTTGGCACGCCTGCTCACACAAGGGGCTGTCTTCACCAACGCCTATTACGAGCACTTCCCCACTGTCACCGCGATCGGCCATTCGACGTTTCTGTCGGGGGCGACTCCATCGGTGAGCGGCATCATCGGCAACGACTGGTGGGACCGCGCCACGAACAAAAGCGTCACCAGCGTGGAAGACGACAAGGTGACCATGCTGGGGGGCGAGGGCAAAGCGGGGAAGGCCGCTTCGCCACGCCGCATGTTGGTAAGCACGGTCGGCGACGAACTGAAGATATCCGGCCGTGGGGCCAAGGTGGTGGGCGTATCCGTCAAGGACCGCAGCGCGATTCTTCCCGCCGGGCACATGGCCGACGGGGCATACTGGTTCGACAGCAATAGCGGCAATTTCGTCTCCAGCACCTACTATTTTCCGCAGCTTCCCGAATGGGCCGAAGCATTCAACAAGACGCGAATGGCGGACAAGTTTGTAGGCGCGGAGTGGAAGCCCGTGGGCGGCGGCGAAGCTCTCAAAACCTTGTCCTCTCAGGCGGACAAGGACTATTACAACTCGCTCGATTCCACGCCGTTCTCCAACGAACTGGTGGAGAAATTTGCCGAGGCGGCGATTGCCGGCGAGCAGTTGGGGAAGCATCCGAACCGCACCGATTTGCTGGCCGTGAGTTTTTCCGCCAACGACTACGTGGGGCATGCGGTGGGACCCGATCATCCGCAGGTACGGGATATTTCCATTCGTACGGACCGCATGCTGGGCGAGTTTTTCCGGTTCCTGGATGCCCAGGTTGGGATGCGCAATGTGGTGGTGGTGTTTACCGCGGATCACGGCGTCGCGCCTGTACCGGAAGTGAACGCGGCGCGAAAGATGCCGGGGGGGCGTCTGTCCAAACTTGCCGAGACGATAGAAGCTCAACTGGCGCACAAGTACGGGCAAGGCAAATGGATTCTGAAAGGCGGCACCTCGACGTTTCTCAACCGCAGGCTGATTGCCGAGCGCAACCTGAATTTGAAGGAAGTGGCGGAGACCGCTGCCGCGGCGGCACGCGAGATTCCTCACGTGTTCCGCGTTTACACCTATGAGCAACTGCGCACCGGTTCCGTGCCTGGCGATCTGTTCGACCGCCGCATTGTGAACGGGTTCCACCATGAGCGGGGGGCCGATGTCACGATCATCCCCGATCCCTACTATCTTTCGGAAGGGAAAGCCGGGACAACTTCGCATGGGGCGCCTTTCGGTTACGACGCGCACGTTCCCATCGTGTTTCTGGGAGATTGGATCAAGGCGGGCCGGTATCACCAGAAGGTGATGGTAAACGACATTGCGCCGACCTTGGCAACGCTGATGGATGTGGAGACGCCGAGCGGCGCGGTGGGACGGGCTTTGCACGAGGTTCTGAAAGCCCCTGCCGGGGCGGCACCCGCAGCCGCACCGGCGCCAACGGCTTCGCGCTAGCTAGGCGCGGCGAAGGCCGGGGAAATCTTCGAGTCTGAATTCGCTGTCCGGGCGTTGCCGCGTGCGCTCTTCACGGAGGCGCAGTTCAGCCCGCCGGATCTTGCCGGAAACGGTTTTGGGCAGCGGAGCGAATTCGATGCGGCGGATCCATTTGTAGGGCGAGAGGCGCTTCAGAACGAAGGCGAATATCTCACGGGCCAGTTGCGGCGTCGGCTCGTATCCGGCGACCAGAACGATGTAGGCCTTGGCTACCGCAGCGCGTACGGCATCGGGGCTGGGAACCACGGCGGCCTCGGCGATGGCCGGGAATTCGAGCAGCGCGCTTTCGAGTTCAAACGGACTGAGGCGATAGTCAGAGGCTTTGAAAACATCGTCGGCGCGGCCAACATAAGTAAGGTAGCCGTCTCCGTCGCGGGTGGCGAGATCGCCCGTGCGGTAGAATCCGTCCAGGCACGCCTCGGCGGTGCGCTGCGCATCGCCGGAGTAAGCGCGCAGGATTCCCACCGGCTGATTGCTCAGTGCCACAGAAATCTCTCCATCGGCAGATTGCTGCCGGTCCGGCCCCAGAAGCGCGATGCGATAGCCCGGCATCGGCCGGCCCATCGACCCTGGCCGAACGGGAAGTCCGGGCGGATTGGCCACCAGGCAAGTGGTTTCGGTTTGCCCGTAGCCGTCGCGGATCTCGAGCCCCCAGGCATCGCGAACCCGCGCAATCACTTCGGCGTTCAGTGGCTCCCCGGCCGATGTCGCGGACCGCAGTTTGACGGGATAATCGCCGAGGCTTTCCTGGATCAGCATGCGCCACACGGTCGGCGGAGCGCAGAGGCTGGTGATCTCATGGCGGACCAAGGTATCCAGCACGTCGCGGGCTTGGAATCGCGCGTAGTTGTAGGCGAAGACCGAGGCGCCGGCATTCCAGGGGGCGAAGAGGCAACTCCAGGCATGCTTCGCCCATCCTGGCGTGCTGATGTTCCAGTGCAAGTCGCCCGGCTGGAGCCCAAGCCAGTACATTGTTGTCAGGTGCCCGACGGGATAGCTGGCGTGGGAATGCTCAACGAGCTTCGGTTGGGCAGTGGTGCCAGAGGTGAAATAGAGCAGTAGCGGGTCACAGACAGAGGTGGGGGCATCGGCGGTGAAGGAGACGGATTCGCCGTTCGCCTCATCGAGGCCGGTCCAGCCGCCGGCCGTGGGACCCGCAACAAAGCGAAGAAACGGTCCGCGGAGACGGTCGAAGCCGGCGGCTTGTCCTGCGGCGGTGACGACGGCGCGGATACCGCCGCGATCCAAGCGGTCCTGCAGGTCGGCGCCGGAGAGAAGCGTGGTGGCGGGAGCAACGACGGCGCCCAGCTTGAACGCCCCGAGCATCACCTGCCACAATGCGGGCTCGTTGCCCAACATCACCAGGATGCGATCTCCGCGGCCGATGCCGCAGCGGCGAAGCAGGTTGGCAACACGGTTCGACTCGGCGGAAAGCGCGGCGAAGGTGAACATGGAAACGGATTGGCGCTCATCGACCAAAAGCAGGGCTGGCTGTTGGTTACCTGCGGCAAGTGCGTCGAAGTAGTCGAGAGCCCAATTGAATTCCACCAAGCGCGGCCAACGGAAGCCCTCGTATGCGGTCTGGTAGTCAAGACGGTGCCGGATCAGGAAGTCGCGTGCGCGGAGGAACTCGGAACTGGCCATGGTCCCCTGATTATACGTGGGGAGGCTGAGTGTGAATGACCCGGACCGGTTGGCAACGTGCTGGATTCAGTTAGCGCGAGCAACAGGCTTGGGTGGAAACAAGTGCGGAGGGCGAGGTGGGCCGCGCTTGGGCGAAGTAATCCTGGGAGGACAGGTTGCGGTAGACCGCGCCGGCAATGCCGGAAGCCACCGGCCCATTGACGGGCTTGCCACCGGTCAGCAGGACGACCACTACCAGTTTGTTGCGGCCGGCATCGTTGAAGGAGCCGAACCACCCCAGGTGAGTAGGGGACCGCTGATCGGTGCAGGTGCCGGTTTTTCCGAGAATCGGTTCACTGTACTGGAGACCGGCGCGCCGGGCGGTGCCGAACTCAACGGCGCCGCTCATTCCGGGTCTTACTTCAGGAATCCACGGCTGAATATCCAGATGCCGCTTGACGCGTGGGATGAATGTGGCGACATCCTCCGGTGAGCGCGGATGTTGCAGGTAATAGAGCGTACCGCCATTGGCGATGGCGGAGAGCATGGCGGCGAGTTCCAGCGGTGTGAGAGAAATACCGGATCCGAAGCTGGTCATCATCCCGACGCCCGCATCGGGCACTTTGCCCGGCAGGATTCCAGGCTGCTCTCCTTCAATGTTCAGGCCGGCGCGCTCGCCGAGACCGAAGAGGCGGGCATAGTAGCTGACACGGTCAAAGCCGAGCTTTTCGCCGAGGACGGCGAAGTAGGGATTATCGGACTTGGCGAGAGCCTGGGTTAGATCGAGTTTCTTGCGGCCCCAGCGCATGACGGTATTGCGCTCAATGATACCTTCACTGAGGGCGGCGAGGGCGGCCACCACTTTGATGGTGGAGCAGGGCTGGAATCCGCTCTTGAGTGCAAGCTTTTGGTTGACGAGGGTGAGGACGCGGCCCGTATAGGGATCGACGACGGCAACGGTGCCGTTGTAGGGACCAAGGGCATCGACAGCCGCTTTGCGCACTTGCTGGTCTTCGCCGTCCACCCAGTCGCCGTCGGTGGAATCGGCGAAGGTGGGCTCGCGCCAGGGACCGCCACGCACGTACGAGCGGCTATAAGCGGCGGAGCGAACCAAGCCGGAGCGGTAGCGGGAAGAGCTGGCAGTCCGGACAGGAGTCCGTCTGGACTTGACTGACTTCGCGGTGGATTTTTTGGAGGAAGATGATACCGTTTTTTTTCTAGTGCTCTTTGAAGTAGTCGCGGCGAAGGCCTGGGTCAACGCCAAGGCGAGGAGTACAACCAGGATTCCGATGACGGTCTTTGGCTTCATGCCACCCCTTTTCTCTATCGGTAAAAATCCGCAAGCACCGTAGAAGAATGATGCGAACAACCGTTATTTTCTGCAAACCGGTACTTGTCCGTCAAGTCCAAGTTGCGATTGGACTTGTAGGATGAATGATCGATTACTGTAAAACTGCCGCCTGCGCCCTCTTCGAGCACGCGACGACTGCCCATCAGGCCGCGGACCAACCCCCATCGATGCTAAGCACCGCGCCGTTGACGAAGGCGGATTCATCCGCGCACAGGTAGAGGGCCATGTAGGCGATTTCCTCCGGTTTGCCCAGCCGGCCGATGGGCTGGCGGGCGTTCAGTTCCAACCGGATCTTGTCTTTTTCGTGCTTGTGATACTTCTCCAGGTAGCCTTCCACAAACGGCGTATCGACCGTGCCGGGGCAGATGCAATTGACCCGGAACTGGGTGGGGTAATCGACCGCCAGTTGGCGGGTCATCATGACGACGGCGCCTTTCGTGGCGCAATAAGCATAGCGGCGTTTGACGCCGACCAAGCCGCCGACCGACCCGATATTCACCATCACTCCGTGGGAAGCGATGAGCTTGGGGACCGCCACCTTGGTGACGAGGAAAACGCCCTCCACGTTGACCCGAAAGAGCCGTTGAAAGTCGTCGAGAGCCGTTTCTTCAACGTTGCCGACCAGTCCGATGCCGGCGTTGTTCACGACGATGTCGAGTTTGGAAATGGAGGCGAAGGCAGCTTCCACCGAGGCCGGATCGGTCACGTCAAGCTGGAGCGGGGCGGCTCCCGGGACTTCCGCCGCAAGCCGCGCGGCGGCGTCCAAATTAAGATCCGCGATGTGCAGGCGGGCGCCGGCCGCGGCCAGCACCCTTACCGTATGTTCTCCGATGCCGCTGGCTCCGCCCGTGACAAGGGCCACGCGGCCGTCTAATCGAAATGGTGTCATTACTTATTTCTTAACTCTTTTTCCAATGCAGTAGAGAGCCTTCTCGGTGCGCAGGAAGATCTGGCCATCGGAGACGGCAGGCGAACTGAGCATGTACTCTTCGAACTTGTTGACGGCCAGCACCTCGAATTCCCGGCCCGCCTTCATGACGGTCGTCGTTCCGAGTTCGTTCGAGATGTAGATCTTGCCGTCGGCAAGCAGCGGCGACGAACTATAGATAGCAGGCTCGATGCGCTGCGGACCCCACACTTCAGTTCCGGTCTTGGCATTGAGGCAGAACGCGATGCCACGGTCATTGACGATGTAGAGTAATTCGCCGTCGGTGACCGGCGTGGGGACATCGGGGCCGTTTTGCGTGCTCCAGACAACGTGCGATTGGGAGACATCGCCCTCCCCGCCCGGCTTCATCGCAATGAATGGTTTGACGCGCGAACCGGCATAGACCAAGCCGTCGCGAAAGATGGGGGAGGTGATAATGCGGTTCATGGCGTAATTGGTCGGGTTGAGAACATCGGCCCGCCACAGTTCTTTCACCGACTCCATGTCGTGACCGGTAATCAGGTCGCCGCCGGAGACAATCAGTTCCAGCTTGCCGTTCACCCTGGCGATGGTTGGAGTAGTGTAAGCGTCCGGAGCTTCCACCTGGGCCTTGGTCGGCCGGTCAACCTTGGCGATGGTCTCGCCGGTCTTCTTGTCGAGGCGCAAGACATAGGACGGGTCGTCGGTCTTCATCCCGTGAAGCACGACGACATAGAGGGAGTTTTCGTGGAGTAACGGAGAAGAGCCGTACCCCCAATTGAGTCCGAATTTCCCATAGTCGGCCTGGATATCGCGCGTCCACTGTTCTTTCCCCTCGAAGTCGAAGCTCTTCAGGATGCCTGTGCCGGTCATGATGTAGATGTTGGCCCCGTCAGTGACCGGCGAGGGCGAGGACATGTTCTGTTTGTTGATCTTGTAATTGCCCGCCGCCACCGGCTTTTTCCACAGCAATTCGCCTTTCGCGCGGTCGAGGCACCACAATTCGAGATTGTCCGCGTCGGCGACATTGAGAAAGATGCGCTCGCCCCAGACGATGGGCGTCGACCCACTGCGCATTGGCATTTCCAGGCGCCATTCCACGTTTTCCGTCTTGCTCCAGGAGACAGGGAGAGCGGTTTCGGCGCTGGTTCCGTCAAGGTTAGGGCCACGCCATTGAGGCCAGTTTTCCGCCTGCGCCCAGAGACAGAATAGGAGTAGAAGCATCAGCCGCATAGAGACGATTGTATGCGATCGGGGCGTTTCGGAACGGCAGCGGCGCCCGAAACAGCACGGAACTCCTAGTGGAGCTTGACCACCGATTCCGGCCGCAGCGGGACTTCGTTGGCGAAAACCACGCCGAGCGGATGACGGGCGATGGCGCGGAACTCGTAGTCGGCATCCTTAGGCACAGTAAGCAGACAGTGGGAAAAGTGCCCCGCCGCGGTCTTTTTTTCGTATGGGACGTTCTTCCATGGGTCGATGGCTTCGTAAAGATCGGCCAATCCGCGCCGCTTGCGGTAGTGGAAGCTGACCTCGATGGCCGCATTGCTGCCGAGAGATTTCAGGTCGCCCTGCAGGACGTGGCAGCGCTGCTGCTCATCGTAGCGGGCAGGCAGCGTGGAAAGCACGGGGGCGTTGAAGCCTGGCTGAGCATTGGTGATGCGCAGCACCACGGGATTGGGCCAACGGCGGTTGTCGTACATCCGCTGGGCGTGCATCATGTCGATGTGCAGCACGCCCGCTTCCTGCCGCACCTTGGTGGACGCATCCACGGCCGGGCGGTATTCCAGCCTCTCTCCGGATTGGCCCAGTACGTCCACGCTGCTGCCCGCGGTCAATTTTACCGAACGTAAGGCAAGCGCCCGCCGCTCGCCCATCTGAAACGGCTTGCCTCCGACGAAAGCAAACACAGTTTTCGTCCGTGGGTTGTGAGTGAACCAGACATCCCCTTCGCGCTCCACCACCCAGGGGCGCACGTTTTCGACGGCTTCGCCGTTGACGAAGTTCCACAGGGCAAATTCGCGCAGGCGCGACTCTTCCTCGCGGAAAATCTCGCCATCGGCGGTGGGGCCGACGTTCAGCAGCAAATTGCCGCCTTTGGCGCGGACCTCGATTAGCGTACGGATCCAGTCGGTGCCCGTTTTGTAGGCCTCGTTGGTGTACTTGTGCTGCCATGCCGTCCCGATGGTGAGGCAGGCCTCCCATGGCTGATCGAGGATGATTTCGGGAATCGTCTGCTCCGGGGTTTCGATGGCTCCGCGGGTGACCACGATGTCCGGGTTGAGTTGCCAGGCATATTCGCGCAAACCGTCGGCAGGCCCGTCGATGAAAAGAATGTCGACCTTGCCGTAGTTGGTGAGCAACTCGCGCAATTGGCGCTTGCCGTACTCGAGCATGGCCGGCAGTTCCCTGGTTGTTGTCTTCGGTGCCGGCGGGCGGGCGATGGGCAGCGAATTGGTGTGCATCCAGTAAAAGTCGTCCGGGGAGATGTATATGCCGATGGCGATACCCTCCTTGCGGAACGCGTCCACGATTGCGCGCAGCGGGTCTCGTCCGAACGGTGTATTCACCGCGTTCATTTTGGTGGTTTCCGTTTGGAACATGGCGAAGCCCGAATGGTGTTTGGCGGTGAAGACGACGTACTTCATGCCGGCCAGTTTCGCCAGCATCGCCCACTTGGCGGGATCGAAACGCGTGGGATTGAAGTAGCGGGGCAAGGTGTCGTAGTAACGCTTCACATATTCGGGAGAAGCGCCCACCA
>JAEUQG010000351.1 GCA_016789755.1 Bryobacterales bacterium | reverse complement strand
CGAGGTGGGCTCGAATCTTACCCATTCCGAGGCGGTGGGCGATGGGACAGTAGATCTCCAGCGTTTCGGTGGCGATGCGTTCCTGGCGTTCGCGCGAGAGCGAATCGAGGGTCTCCAGGTTGTGCATCCTGTCGGCCAGTTTGACGATGATGACGCGGATATCGCTGGTCATGGCCAGCAGCATCTTGCGCAGGCTTTCGGCCTGGCGTTCCTCGCGGCTGGCGAGCTTGATTTTGCCGAGCTTGGTCACGCCATCGACGACGCGAGCCACTTCTTCGCCGAACACGCGGCGAATCTCCTCGACGGAGACCTCTTCGTCTTCGACCACATCGTGGAGGAGGCCGCTTTGCAGGCAGACCATGTCCATCTGCTCGGAATCGAGGATTTTGGCTACGGCGATGGGGTGGACGATGTAGGGGTCGCCGGAGGAGCGCTTCCGATTGCGGTGCCAGAAGGCGGAACGTTCGAAGGCGCGGCGGAGGGGTTCCAGGTCTTCCTTGGGGCGTGTTTTTGAGACCTGCTCTACCAGGGAGCGGTAGGCGGAGGCAACTTCGGGGGCTTCCCAGGGCTGCACAGGGGGAGGGGACTGATCGCCGGCAACCGGCAGGGGCTCCGTTGGCATAGAAAAAGAGCGGCCGCCTGGACGGTAGGCCGCTGGTTCCATTATAGGGGGTGGATTGCGGCGGACGCGAACAGGGAGTGCGCCTAATGTTTCTAGGGGATTCCTCCGATATTGAGGGACGTATGCGACTTGCCCTGGTTGCGTTGCTTCTGCTGCTGTTGCCGCTGATTGCGGTGTCGCAGCCCGTGCGGACCGCCAAATGGTCCATCCTTCCGCTGGCGCATCCCAATGCCAAGCTGTTGCTGGGGCTCGATTGGCGCCGCATTCTGGAATCGCCGATGGGGCCTGTGGTGCAGGAACAGGTGAGCAAGGGCGGCCATCCGTTGCTCGGTTTCCTGGACTCGATCGAGAACGTGGACCGGATTCTGGTGTCCTCGCCGGGCGCGGATGAGGAAGGGCGGTCGCCGCTGCTGGTGATCGGCGAAGGACGGTTTCTGCTGCCCCACATCAGGGAGATGGCGAAAGCCGACGGGGCGGTGTCGCGCAAATACAACGATGTGGAGTTGCTGGTGCCCCCCAACGCCACGAACACCGACCTGCATTTCGCGTTGCTCGATGGGCACACGATCCTTTTCGGCGATGGAAGCAGTGTGAAGCAAGCCATCGACCGCTGGCAGCGGTCGGCGCAGGAGGGTCACGAACGCAATCCGGTCTTCTTCCGCGCCGTAACGCTCTCCGCGATGCAGTCGATCTGGGCGGTGGCGCACGAGCCGTCCACCTCGCTGGCGCCGCTGGGGATTAACGGAAGCGGGCTGGCGGAGCAGGTGGAGAACGTCGAATTCGGAATTACGGTCGGGCAGACAATGGATGCCACCGTATGGGTCAAAGCGGCAACGGAGGAGGCTGGGGAGATGCTGGCAACAGGATTGCCGGCGCTGCTCCAGCTTGCCGCGCTGACCTACAACCAGCAGCCGTCGCTGGCCCAAGTGGCGCGGCGGCTGAAGGTTGTGAACGAGAAGAACTACGTCAAGATGGGCGTATCGGTGGATTCGCGGCTGTTTTCGCGCAGCCTGGACGAATTGCGGGCTTCGGCGGTGAAGACCACTACGACGGCGATCGCCGCCTCGCAACCGGCGGGGCAGATTGCGCCTCCGGCCGAACCGCAACCGCCGCAACGGCGGGTGGTGCGCATTGTGGGGATGGACGAAGGGGTGAGGGAGATCCCGTACGAAGTGAAGCGTCCGGAAGAGTAGGTTGCACCGGCAACAATTGTAACGACCGGCAACCTGGAACCGGCGGCCATACCATCCTAATCTGGTGTTCAATTCCACCATTTCGCTTGGGGAGATGTACACATGTTGAAGATCTGGATGTTTGCCGTCCTCCTGGCCATACCGTTGGTTGAGGAGCTTTGCGCTCAAACCGTAACCGCCAGCGTTTCCGGCGTGGTGACGGATGGCACCGGCGCCACCGTGTCCGGCGCCAACATCAGTGCCCAGAACGTGGCCACGGGCGTTGTCTCGAAAGCAGTCTCCAACGACCGCGGCGTTTATCTGTTCGCTTCCCTGCCCCAGGGCCGATACCGCATCTCGTCGGAAAAGGAGGGCTTTCAAAAGCTTACCTACGAAGACATCGTGCTCGAGGTGGCATCGCGGCTGAACCTCAACTTCCCGATGGAAATCGGCTCGGTGCAAAGCGTTGTCGAAGTGAAAGCCGACAGCGAGAACATCCTCGGCTACGCGACGAGCAGCGTCGGCAACGTGATCAGCGGAGCGCGCATTCTGAGCTTGCCCAATCTGACCCGCAACGCGCTGGGCTTCATCAGCCTGCAGGCGGGGGTGAATGGATCGAACTTCGCGGGTTCGCGCGTGGGGATGCAGAGCATCACGCTCGACGGCATTAACGTCCAGGATGCGTTCATTAACACTGGTAACTTCTCGACAACGAAGATTACGGTTGACCGTGTGGAGGAAATCCGCGTCATCTCTTCGCCGGCCGATGCCGAATACGGAAGGGGCAGCGGCCAGGTGCAGATGATCACACCGTCGGGCGGGAATGAATTCCACGGCGGCGTGTTCTACTTCCACCGCAATACGATTTTCAACTCCAATCCGTGGTTCAACAACGCGCGCGGATTGAATCCGCGGACGGGGCAGCCGATCAGTCCGCGGCAGACGTTTCTGCGCAACCAGTTCGGCGGCAAGCTCGGCGGACCGGTGCGCAAGAACAAGACGTTCTTCTTCTTCCTTTACGACGCGCAGCGCGAGCGTACGAAGACGGCGGTGACCTCGCGCGTCTACACGCCGACGGCGCGGCAGGGGATTTTCCGTTTCTTCCCGGGAGTGCTGAACGGCAACGCGGACGCGCTGAATCCGACGGTGGATCTGAACGGCAACGCGGTGCGTCCGGCCAATGCGGGGGAGCTGCAATCGGTGAATCTGTTTCAGGCCGATGCCTTTCGTACGCGGCTGGACCCGACGGGTACGGCAGGGCGGTTGTTGAACGGCATGCCGGCGCCCAACAACTTCCGTACCGGCGACGGGCTGAACACCGCCGGTTACACCTGGAACCGCAGCGCGACGAACGACATCGATCAGTTCACGGGGAAGATCGACCACAATTTCAACGACCGGCAACGGCTTACGGTCAATTTCACCAAGGAACGGCAGGATGTGATCAACGCCTGGATGCAGCAGCCATTCCCCGACTCGCCGGGCGGCAACCTGGAAGTGCCCAACATGTCGTATTCGTTCAATCTCACCTCGACGCTGCGTTCGAATCTGACGAACGAATTCCGCGGCGGCGGGCAGCGCGCGAAGATTCGTTTCCTGGCGCCTTGGGAACGCTCGGGAGACAGCAGTCTCCCGCAGTTGAACGGCACGGCCTTTCTGCCGGTGTTCGCCGGGGTGACGGACCCGATCGACAATACGAACGATCCGCAGGGCCGCATCGCGCCGGTTTATCAGTACGCCGACAACATCACATGGGTGAAAGGAAAGCACCAGTGGAAGGCGGGGGTGGAACTGCGTTTTGCCAGCGCGAATTCGTTTTCCTCCTTCGGAGTGGTGCCGCGCGCGAACTTCGGCAGCGGCGTGGTGCCGAACATCGGCGTGCAGGGCATTCCGAGCATCGGCGCGAATTCGGCGCTGGCGATTTCCCTGTTGAACGACCTTTCGGGGACGCTGGCCAACGCCACGCAGACGTTCAACGCCTCGGGCGTGAACAACCCGCAGTTTCTTCCCGGGCTCAACTACAACCGGGTGTGGCGGCAACGGGAATGGATGTTTTTCCTGAAGGACGATTTCAAAGTGACACGGCACCTGACGTTGAACCTTGGCGTGCGCTATGAATACTTCGGCACACCGAACGAACGAAGCGGCTATATGCAGGGATTGGTGGGCGGGGGCAACGCTATTTTCGGGCCATCGGGCAATTCCTTTGGGGCGATGTACCGCCCGGGGCTGGCGGAAGGCTCGCTCACGCGCGTGGAGCTGGTGGGCAAAGGGAGTCCGAATCCGAGCCGGCAGATCTATGGGCGCGACAGCAACAACTGGGCGCCGGCGGTGGGCATCACCTACGCGCTGCCCAACTGGCTGGGACTGACGGGAGACCGCCGAACGGTGATTCGCACGGGATATTCGATCGCATATGAACGCCTGGCGTTCGGCAATTTGGAGAATTTCTCGGCGCTGCCGGGCATGCAGTCCTCGAATACGTTCCGCTCCGGGGCGCTGCTTTCCCTTGCCAATCTGAGCCTTCCGCTGCAGCCGGTGGGGGCTCCGCTGAGCGCCATACCGCTCACGGACCGGGCGCAGACCATGCTCGCCTACGATCCGAATCTGCGTAATCCCTACGTGCAGAATTTCAATTTTTCCATCCAGCGCCAACTGCCCGGGCAGATGACCATTGACGTGCGTTACGTGGGCAGCAAGGGAACGCGCCTGCTGCGCGCTTCCAACGTGAACGAGATCAACATATTCGAAAGCGGGCTGCTGGACGCCTATCGCGTTGCCTCGACGGGGGGCCATTCGCCGCTGCTCAACAGCATGTTTCTGGGCCTCAATATCGCCGGCCTAGGGCGCATCGACGGAGTGAATCTCACCGGGACCGACGCCGTGCGCGCTTTCCAGGCGGCCAACATCGCCAACCAGGCGGTGGCCACGGTGGGCGATTTCCTGAACCGCACGACGGTGGCTGGGGCTCCGGGGGAATTGCTGCGGCGCGCGGGACTGCCGGAAAACCAGTTCGTCGTCAGCCCGCAATTCGTCAGCGCCTTATATTTGAGTAATTTCGCCAATTCCACGTATCATTCGATGCAAATGGAAGTGCAGAAGCGGTTCGGCCACGGGCTGACGTTCCAGAGCAACTGGACCTGGAGCCGCACGTTGGGCGAGGAGGACGGCGGATCGCAATCGTTTCTGGCGAGCTACCGCGACGGCCGCAACCGGCGGCTGGACCGGCGGCTGCTCGGCTTCCACCTGACGCATATCGTGCGCAACAGCGCCACCTACGAGCTGCCCTTCGGCCGCAATCAGCGTTTCCTCAGCGGGGCGGGCAAGGTGCTGGATAAGGTTGTGGGCGGATGGCAGATCAACGGCATCTTCAACAACTTCACCGGCCAGGCGCTGACCGTTACCTCGAATCGGGCGTCCTGGAACCAGTTCGCCAATTTCCAAACTCCATATGTTCCCGGGCCGGTGGACGGCGGCATGGGCCACGCGCAGCGCACGGGTAACGGAGTGGTGTATTTTCAAGGCTTGTCATCGGTGCCCGATCCTTCGCGCGCCGGGCTCACGACGTTGTTCAATATCCGACAGGCTTCGGGGTTGTTTGCCATTCAGGACGCGGGCGGGCGCATCCTGTTCCAGAATCCGGTGGCCGGCACATTGGGCAATCTGATGCCGGCGTTTCTCTATGGGCCGGGCTCCTTCCGTTTCGACATGAACGTGCGCAAGATCTTCCGTTTCGGCGAGCGCAAGGAGTTCATCGTGCAGGCCGATGCCACGGACGTGACGAACACGCCGCAGTGGGGCAATCCGACGCTCGACATCAACAGCCCGAACTTCGGGCGCATCACCACGGCCACCGGCAACCGGTTGATGATCATCGGGGCGCGAGTGAATTTCTAGGGTTCCAGGACGGCAACCTGATGCAGCGCGGCACGGCTTTCCGCCGCGCGCGGATCAAAACACGATTTTCGCCGAGACCTGCACGTTGCGCGGAAAATTCTGCTGCTCAATCGACAGCATGCCGAAGCGCAGATCGGTGTACGCCGTCGGCGCGGGACGGTAGATGGGACGGTTCATCAGGTTAAACCCTTCGCCGCGCAGTTGGAAGGTCCAACCCTCGCGCACGCGGAATTCCTTGCTCGCCGCCAGGTTCACGGTGATGTTGTCCATCTGCCGCAGCCACGCATAGCGGTCCTCCACCACGCGCGGCACATAGGCGGGATTGCCTCGCCAGCAGGTGCGGTCGTTGTTCCACCAGCGGTTGCGCGTTTGATCGTCCACCAGCAGCGTCTCGCAACTATTCACCGCGTTGATGCCCGCCACCGGGTTGCCCGAGGTGTAGCGGTACACCCAGTTCACGCGCCATCCGCCGGCCACGCGGCCGGCCATGCGGCTGCGAAACACGAAATGGCGGCCGCGCCCGAACGGCAGCGAGTAGATGCCGCTGAAGGAAATATTCTGCGGCTTATCGTAGCTGACGAGTTCCTTCACTGGCGCCTCATTCTGAAAATTCCACGTATTGAGGAAATTGGCAACCTGAAAATTCTTG
Organism: Bryobacterales bacterium; assembly: GCA_016789755.1. Lineage (GTDB taxonomy): Bacteria > Acidobacteriota > Terriglobia > Bryobacterales > Bryobacteraceae > CADEFT01. The sequence goes on along the minus strand of JAEUQG010000351.1, from coordinate 3,292 downwards.
GAAAAGGTATAAGAGAACACGGTGGTCAGGCCGCCCATCACGCTGCGGTCGGCTGCGATGCGTTTGTCCACGCGCAGTTGCAGCGCATCGTAGCGGTAGTGCGCCCAGGGCAGCGTATTGTTGGTAATGTTGGCGAACAACGGAAACTGGCGGAACAACTCACGGCGGGCGATGTTGGCGGGGCCGCGCGTGCGGTTGGTGGGCACGATGCCGAAGAAGGGATTCGGCACCGTGGTGTCGCCGAAAGCCGGCAACTCGCGGGCGCTCTCATTGAACGCAGAGGGCCAGTAGTCGGTATTGATCGGCATGGCGTCCTTGTTCGTGATGCTGCCGACGTAGGAAACATCGAACAGCGCATTCCACAGGGCGCGGCGCTGGAAGCCGAAGGAATATTGAAACGTCCGCGGAATGGGCCGCTGGCGCGCATCGTAATTCACCGCGTTGCCGACGTTGGTCAGCAGGCCCAGTTCACGGCCCGTCGGCTGCACGATTCCATTGGGAAAAGGATTCTCGAGCGAGTGCGGCCCGGTCAGGCCGGCGCTGGGGAACACATCGCCATCGCTCGACCGCAGGTATCCCGTCGCCAGGCTGAAGCCGTCGGTTTGGCCGTTCTGCGTGGCCGTGCGGTGGAAGATGCCGAAGCCCGTACGGAGCACCGTGTTCTTCTCAAACTGCCAAGCCAGGCCGGCCCGCGGCTGAATGTTCTGCCAGTCGATGTCGTAGATGCGGCGGGTCGCGCCGGGCTGGACGAACGTCTTGCCCCCCAGGATGGCGGCGGGCGGATCGGGATAGGGAAAGCGCGGGTTGTTGCGGTCGTAGTTCGCCTTGAGGGTTTTCCAGCGCTCGATGATCCGGTCGCTCAGCGGATTCTCCGATGTGTAGTCGAAGCCGTTATTTACGCGGTCCCAGCGTTCCACCCAAGGGAACTGCACGTCGTAGCGCAACCCCAGGTTGAGGGTCAGATTCCGCCGTAATTTCCAATCGTTTTGCACAAACACACCGAAATACGGCCACGAACGGTAAAACGTATCGTTCCAGTCGATCTGCCCGGCGCCGGGAATGCCGAGCAGCACATCGGCCACCCCGGAGCCGTCCTGCACGTTGAGCGCAGAGCGTTGCGGATAGCGCTGCGTGCCCCAGCGGGTGAACTGGAGGTAGCCGTTCGACAGCCCGACATCGCCCACCCCAACCGCGGCGTACACCAGGTCCACGCCCATCTTCCAGGTCTTCTTCCCCGATGTGTAGGTGAGCGTCGGCGCCACGTTGTACTGATTGTCGGCGCGCCAGGTGAAGAAGTTCGCGCCGTTGCCGAAGAGATTGGAAAACTGGTCGATCGCGAAGCGCGGCGGATAGTCGCCCGTGCTGGTGGGGGCATGAATCATGCCCGTCATTCCGAGCGTTTCCGTGGTCACCCCGGAAGTGGTATCGACGGTGGGGAAGCGCTGCCAGAAGCGGCCGTAGGAGGCCCGCACATCGAGGATGGAGTGCACCGAAAGGATCCGCGTCCAACTGGCGATGCCGTTCACGTTCTTGCGCGTCGACCAGATGTTGCCGCTCGCCGCGGGCCCCGGAATCCCTGTCTGGTTGCGGTACTCCTTGCCCACCTGTAACGTGAACACCGTGAAGATGCGGTTCTTGTCGTCGAGATATTTGTCGTAACGGCCCATTTCCTGTTCATAGCGGTATTTCCCAGTGCTGCCGGAATTCACGAAATTATCCGCCACGGTTCCCAGGTTCGGCGCCGGATAATAGGACAGAATCTTGCGGCCGATGGGACTGATGCGGCTTTGCGGGAGCATGTTGCCGGGAAAAGGATCGCGAATGGTGGGGCTCGAGCAGGTCCCCGCAACATCGACGCCGTTGGCGCAGGGGTGCGCGGTAAGCGGATCGTAGATGTTCATGTTGTACTTGCTGAACGCTTCGCCCGTGCGCAGATCGAGCGGCGGGGTATCGGCCACGGCGGGAAACGGCACGCGTTCGCGAAAACCCTCGAAGCTGGTGAAGAAGAAATCCGTGTTCTTGCGCAGCGCTCCGCCGAAGGTGCCGCCGAACTGATTGGTGATGCGTTTCCCGCGCGGGGCTCCGACCGCGTTATTCTGCGTGTGGTTGGCATCCAGCAGACGGTTGCGCATGAAGTTGAACAGCGTGCCATGCTTGCGGTTGGACCCAGCTTTCAAGGTTGTGTTGACGCTGCCGCCGCCGGTGCGTCCGATGCCCGCGTCGTAGGTGTTGGTCATCACCTTGAACTCCTGAATGGCATCGACATTGGGCGCCACCTGAAAGGAGCCCGTGAGACTGATGGGAGCGCCGTTCAACGTGAAGCTGTTGGTCCCCACCTTGCCGCCGCTCATGGCGAAGTTGCCGTTCACATCCCAGCCGCGGGTGCCGGAATAACCGGTGGCTCCGAATTCTTCCTGGGTGAACAGAACGCCGGGGGAGAGGTCCATGAGCATGTACACCTGACGGCCGTTGAGCGCAAACTCGGAGGTCATGAGGGAATCGAAGTTGAGCCCGCCTGAGGCGTCTCCGGTTTTCAGCAGTTCCACCGAATCGGCGGTGACGGTGATCTGCTGGGACACCTCGCCGATTTGCAGGCGGAAGGGGAGATCGAGTTTGTCGGCCACCAGCAATTCGATGTTCTGGCGGCGCATGCCGCGAAAGCCTCCGGCACTGACTTCGATGTCGTAGATGCTGGGCATCAGAAAGGGGAGCGAGTAGAAGCCTTCGGCGTTGGTTTCGCGCTCGATCACGGTGTTGGTGTCGCGTTGGACGGCGCGCACCTTGGCCCCTGGGATGGCGGCGCCGGTTTCATCGGTCACCTGGCCGGAAATCGTGCCGCGGAAGTCCTGCGCGTACAGAATGGGAAGGAGGATAGCGAGAAGGAACCCTGCGAAACGAGGCATATTGTAGAACCTTTCCCCAAATGGATTCCTACAATAATAGCCGGAATATACGCCGGCTGGGGCTCCTAAGCCGTTTCCCCGCCGCCCACCACCTCGAGAAAAGCCCGCGCCGCATGGCTCAACCCGCGCCGCGCCGGATACACGAGCCGGATCTTGCGTTCCAGCTTCAATTCCTCCACGGTGACCTCGGCCAGCAATCCGTTTTCGACATCGTGCTCGACGCACATCTTAGGCAGAAACGCCACGCCTTCGTTGCGCTGCACCATCAGACGAATGGTTTCCACCGTCGGCATTTCGACATCCATGTTGAGCGGCACTTTCAAACGCTGGAATTCGCGGATGACGTGCTCGCGATAGGGCGATACGACATTATGCGCGACGAAAGTTTC
>JAEUQG010000230.1 GCA_016789755.1 Bryobacterales bacterium | reverse complement strand
CTGCTCAATCATCGGCCCGCCCGCGCCTTCGCACTCGATGGAGCACACACCCTCAAAGCCGCTTTCGGCAAGCAGGGCAACGACACTGCGGATGTTGCCGGCATTCACCCCGTCGCCGATGGCGCAGTGGCTGACGGCGATGCCCGTCAGTTCGCCACGCGAGGCGGCGGCGAGGCTGGCACTGACATCCTTGATGTGGACATGGCTGATGCGGTCGCGGAAGCGGGCGGCGAAGGCCACCGGGTCCTGGCCGGCGATGAACGTATTGCCGGTATCCATGTTCATGCGCAGGTACCGCGAGTCGCAGAAGGCCAGCATGTCGGCCATGAAATCGGGTTTGGTGGTGTAGTAGCCGTGCGGCTCAATGTTGATGGTGATTTGATAGAGCTCGGCGGCCGCCACCAGTTGCCGGTAGATGCGGCGCATGTGCTCCATCGCCTCACGGTCGGTCATGCCTTCGGGGCGGACGCGGTCATCGGTGGTATCGATGGACGGGCATCCGGCCAGCTTGGCCCAGCGCAGGGAGTGCAGCACGTATTCGACGCCGAGCGTGGCGCCTTCGGGTTTCGAGAGAGGGAAGGCGGCATCGACTTGCGAGAAGGCGACGCCGTAGCGGTCCATCTTGCGGCGCAGCGCCATGGGATCTTCCCACAGCGCCACATGCGGCTGATAGCCCAGCCCGTGAATCCAACTGACACCGTCGATGGCGCCGCATTCGATGTAGCGGACCCCGTTTTGCTGCGCCCAGGCAAGGCACTGCTCAAAGCTCCAGTAGCTGGAGTTGAAGGCGTCGGTGTGGAAGCCGATTTCCATCATTGGCGCACATCCAGAGGGCGGTACCAGATGTTGCGGAATTTCATCGGCGTTTCCGGCGCGTTCTTGAAGCCGGAATGATCCTGGATGAGGAGCGGCCCATCGGCGCAGCCGAACTTCTGTGGCCGGATGCGGGCGTTGTCCTGGACGGCGACGCCGTTGAGCATCACCGTCACCGAGCCTTCCTCGATCACCATCCCCCGCTCATTGCAGACGGGAGCGTGGAACAGGATGTCGTAGGTCTGCCATTCGCCGGGTTTGCGGGAGGCGTTTACCAGGGGAGGATGCTCATCGTAAACCGCTCCGGGGAGGCCGGTGGCGTAGGTCGGGTTGCGGAAGCCATCGAGGACCTGGATCTCGGTGCCGGTGGGCAGGTAGATGCCGGAGTTCCCCTTCAACTGCCCCTTCTGATCCGGCATGTCCGGAATCCAGTATTCGAGGTGAAACTGGCCGGAGCCGAACTTGCGTTCGGTGTAAATGGAGCCGGCGCGGGTGACGGTGATCATTTCGCCGTTTTCCACCTTCCAGGCGGCGGGTCCATTGCCTTTGCCGGTGAGCCAGCCCTGCATGTTGCGGCCATTGAAGAGGACGACGGCGTCGGAGGGCGGATCGGCGGCGGCTTTGCCGGGAGTGACCACACGGCCTTCGGTGGGTTCGGATTTGGCGCCGGCACGAAGCTTTTCGGGAATGGGGATGGTGACGTTGGCGGTGGCAGCCCATTCCGAGCCCCGGGTGAACGTGGCGACGAAAGCCGGAGTCTGGACCGCTCCGATGTCATGCCCCAGAGCGGTGACGAAGATGCGTCCTTTGCCCCTTTCGCTCACCCAAAGCATGGGGTGATCCAGGCCATCGCCGGGGATCGGCTGGCGCGCCTTTCCCATGTAGCGCTTGTGGTCGTCGTAGGCGGTGGCCAGCACCTGATAGCGGCCGCGGTCGGCCTGCCACTTGAGGTTGGCATAGAGTTCGTCCACCGGCTGAGGCAGTTTCGGACGCAGCCCGGCGACGATGGGGTGATCCTTTTGCGTGATGGTGACGGTGAAGTTGTGAGGCGGGGAGTGATGGCCGTTGTTGGGCCGCCAGTTGCCTCCGGAGAGCTCTTCGAATTCCTTCCATCCGTCGAAGGCGGCGAGACTGAAGTGATAGAGCACCAACCCTTTGCCCGATTCGACGAAGTCCACCAGGGCCTTCTCGGAACCCGCGCCCCAGCGCAGTTCCGGCTTGCGCGAATCGTAGTAATTGACGATGACCAAGTCATAGGGGGCCAGAGTCTCCGGGCCGCCGCCGCGGAAATCTTCGTTCACGCGGACCTCGAACTTGCCGGTGTCTTCAAGGGCCTGGCGCAGCAGCGGCGTAACGCGGCGCCAATCGTGGCCCGGGACGTTTTGGCCGGTCAGGATGAGGGCTTGGATCTTCTTCGGCTCGGCGGATTGCTGGGCGAAGCCAGCCCCGGCGAAGAACACAAGTAGGGTTCCAAGGGTGCGCATAGCCTGCCGGGAGCAAATGGAGTACCAAACACGCTCCCGTCACCGGCGGGGTGGCAAATGGACCGTGCTACGCTGTCGGCTCGAATTTCCAGGCCGGGGGCACGATCCCTTTCACGCGCAGGTAGACCACCGTTTGTCCGCGGTGATGAGCCGTGTGCATGTAGGCGCGGAAGAGCACGTCGGTACCGGAGTGGGCATTGCGGCCGAAGTTCACGTCCTTGCGGGTGAGGTCCTTTTCGGTCATTTTGTCCAGCACGGCGGCGACGTAGTCGAACGAGTCTGCGACATAACGGCGGACGGCGGCTTTGTCGGCCTGGTTGATCTGCTTGGCGATGACGTTGCGGTCAATGGGCAGGGAGTCGGGTACGGGAAGCAGGCCGAGCGCGCGGAAGTAGGCGATGTTGGCGATGGCGAGATGCACCATCTGCTCGCCGAAGGTGCGCTGGGCGGGGTCGGGCTTGGTGGCGAATCCGTCGGCGGGCATGGCGTCGAGCATGGCCAGGGTGTACTCGCGGGTGTCCTTCCAACGCTCGATGAAGGAGTCGCGCAGGGTGAGGGCAAAGGGGTTGGACCAGCCGGCCGGCGATTGGGCGGAGGCGGGAAGGGGCGCGGCGGCCAGCGCCGCAAAGGCTGTGCGTCGGTTCATGAGGGAGAGAGTAGCACGGCTACGGGTTGAGCATGCGGTAGGCATCGCGTTTGGACAGCCCGCGTTCGCGCGCTGCCTGCTTGATGGCGTCCATGCGGGGAATGCCTTGGGCTTCGAGAGCTGCCACCGCCTCTTCCAGTGTGAGTTTGGGCGGCGCCGTGACGGAGGCGCCTTTTTGGATGAGCACGGTGAACTCGCCCTTGATGACGGATCGTGCGCCCAGGACGCCGCGCAGTTCGGCAGGAGTGCCGCGGAGAAACTCCTCGTGCAATTTGGTGAGTTCGCGGGCGAGGACCACGCGCCGGGCGCCGAGCGTGGCTTCGATGTCTTCCAGGGCTTCCAGAATGCGGTGCGGCGCTTCGTAGAAGATGAGGGTGGCCGCAAGGCCGGCAAGGGCCTCCAACTGCTTCTGGCGCTGGGCCGTCTTGCTGTGGAAAAAGCCGCCGAAGTAGAAGGCGTCGGTGGGGAGCCCGGAGGCGGAGAGGGCGGCAATGGCGGCGCAGGGTCCGGGGATGGGGATGACGGGAACGCCGGCGTCGAGAGCGGCGTCGATCAGACGGTAGCCGGGGTCGGAGATGAGCGGGGTGCCGGCGTCGGAGACCAGGGCGAGGGATTCTCCGGCGCTAAGCCGGGCGACAAGTTCCGGGGCGCGGTCGCGCTCGTTGTGTTCGTGGAAGGCGAGGAGGGGCTTGTGGAGGGAGAGGTGGTCGAGGAGTTTGCGCGTCTGGCGGGTGTCTTCGCAGGCGATGGCGGTGACGGAGGCTAAGGTTTCCGCCGCACGTGGGGATAAGTCAGAAAGATTACCAATGGGGGTAGCGACGATGTAGAGGGAGGCTGGCAAATAGATAGATTAGCGAAGGTCAAGGGTAGTGGGAACTAACGTTTCCACTCTATCCTCCGATAGATAGGGTTGAGATGGGACGTCGAGCCAGACTACGATGACTAATGTAGCGCATAGCGAAGATCCGCGAAAGGCTGGGATGGACACCGCACAGCTTCAACCGGAACCTGGCACGGTTCCGCCCAAGCATTACGTCTGGGAAGTACCCGGAAAGCGTCTCACGATCCATGTGGATTTCACGGTCATCGACCGGCTGGTGCAGGAAGTGATGCGTGGGTTTGGGGCGATTCCGCGGCGCGGCGCCGAGGTCGGCGGAGTGCTGCTGGGACGGGCGGAAGTCGGGGACCGGGTGGTGGTGCATGTGGAAGACTACGAGGCCGTGCTTTGCGAGCACCGGCGGGGGCCTTCCTATCTGTTGTCGGACACGGACGTGGCGCGGTTTGCCGAGACCATCGCGCGGCACCGGTTCAGCCCGCAGAAGTCGGTTTACGCGGTGGGATGCTACCGTAGCCATACGCGCGACGGGCTGTGCCTGACACCGGAAGACCTGTCTCATTTCGACGCCTATTTTCCGGATGTATCGGATATCTTCCTGCTGATTAAGCCGTATGCGACAAAGGTGAGCCAAGCCGGATTCTTCTTCCGGGAGGAAGATGGCATCCGGGTGGAATCCTCCTATCTCGAGTTTCCGTTCCGCAGAAAGGAATTGGGCGGCGGTGCGGCGCCGGGCGCAAGAATCAGGGAGACTGGTCCGGCGCCGCACCCCATTCCCGCTCCGCTTCCGGCGGCGCCATCCTATCCGGTGGTTCCGCGGATGTTCGAGACGGAGGCGCCGGCGGCGGATCAGGTGGAAGAATCCACTGACCCGGTTGCCGCCCCCACTTTCGGCCTGCCCATGGAGGACTTGCCGAGGCGCCGCAACGTGTGGATTCCGCTCTCGTTCATTTTCCTGCTGGTGGGGGTGCTGGTAGGGTTCCAGGCATCGCTGACGTACCGGCCGGCCAAGGCGGCGGGGCTGGTAAGCGACGCGTATCAGCTCTCGCTGAACGCCGGGAAATCGGGGGACTATGTGCTGGTCCGGTGGGACAAGGCCGCCCCGGCCGTGAAGGGGGCTCTGCGCGGCGTGTTGCGGATCAACGACGGCGGGCGCGAAAAGGAAGTGGACATCGACGCGCTGCAGTTGCAGAACCCGCAGGTGTTCTATCGCAACCTGTCGAACAAGGTGACGTTCAAGCTGGAGGTCTTCACCAAGGAGAAGGTATCGCTGTCGGAAACGGTGGAGTGGTCGCAGTAGGTAGACGGGAGACGTTAGCGGGTTAGGGTGCGGCGGCGGGCTAGTTTTTCCATTTCTTTTTTGAACAACGGATTTTCCGGAAACTCGCGGTGCAGTTCCGTGAGTTGCATTTCCGCTTGCAGCGGACGCTTCTCGCGGAGGTGAACCACGGCGAGGAGTACTTTGGCGAACGGACGGAAGTAGCGGCCCTGCCGGGCCACTTTTTCCAGATTGGCGACGGCCACGCTCTTCGATCCTTTGGTTTCCTCGAAGCGCAGGACCCAGCGGACGAAGAAGGGCACACTGCCGAGCAGATACTCGCTCAGTCCGGTGGTGAGGTAAGCGTCGTAGTAGGCCGGGTCGAGTTTCAGCAGCTTGAGCGCCCAGCCATGCGATTCGCGGGCGGCGGACAGGCTGCGGAACTGCTTCTTTTCGACCAGCGCCATGTAGTCGGTCTGAATGCCGTAGGAGATGCAGATGGCAAAGAGAGCGTTCTTGTCCTGAGGATTGGCGCCGAGAGCGGCGTGGCCGAGTTCACGGGCTTTGGCGAGGTTCTGGTAAACCGCTTCGCGAACGGCAGGGTCGGCCTTGACCTGACGCTTGTCGGCGATGCGCTTGTCGTCGTTGAAGAACTCGCTTTCGAGAATCTGCAGGCGGTCGAGTTCGGCAAACAGGTAGGCGGCGGCCCGCATGGTGTGGCCGAGAGGATCGGAAGGGTGTTGCGAGACGAATTCGGCCGTGATCTGCTTGGCGGCATCGAACTGGTGGCGGTACATGCGGTCGAAGGCGGTGTCGAGCGAAGGCTCGGCGGCGGGCAGAGTGCCGGAAAACAGAGCGAGGGCCGCGATGGCAAGTTTCATATGGCGAAGAGCCGGTCGAAGACCTCGCGTGTGCGGTGACGGATCTGCACCAGTTCGTCTTCGACCGGCTGGTCGTGGAGGTGATCCGGGGTCCAGCGGGTGAGAAGCCCGCTGAGCATTTCCAATTGGGCTTGCGATTTCGGGAGCATGCCCTCGGCTTGTCCGGTGAGCAGGCGCAGGCCGTGGTCGAGGGCGCGGTAGAACGTAGCGGCGTCGCGGAGGAAGGCGGCGTCGGAGCGTTCGAGATGGCCCATTTTCTCCAGGATATCGATGCGTTCGGGGGTGTTCAGCACCTTGAAGAAGATGCCGGCGCCTTTGAGCCGGAGGTACATCAAGGCGAAGTCGATGTCGTAGTAGCCGCCCTCGCCGGCCTTGAGGGGATTGTCGGCGCCCTGTTCCTTTTCGAGCCGCAGGCGCATCTGGCGCAGTTGCATCTGCGATCTGCCGCTTTGCCCGTAGCGGCGCCAGTCCAGTTCCTGGATGGCATTCAGGAATTGCGTCCCATGATCGAGGTTGCCGGCCACGGCGCGGGATTTCATGTAGGTGATGCCCTCCCAGGCCTCGGCACGGTTGGCGAAGTAGGTTTCGTAGGCGCCGGCGAGTTGGACGAGCTCGCCTTCCCTTCCGTTCGGCCGCAGGCGGGTGTCGACGGCGAACATGAATCCTTCCCTGGTATAGGCGGACAGCCAATCGATGATTTTGGCCGCCACCCGGGTCCAGAATTGCAGTTCGGCGGCATCGGAATCGGGTAGGACGAAGACCAGATCGGCATCGGAGCCGAGGTCGAACTCGCGCATGCCCAGGCGTCCGAGCGCGATCACCATCATCTGGCCGGAAGGCATATAGCCTGGGGTCCACTGGGACCAGGTTTGGGACACCTCCTGAAGCGATAGCCGGTAGGCGCATTGGATGGCGGTATCGGCGAGGTTGGAGGTGCGGAGCAGGGTTTGAAACACGTTGGCGCCGAGACAGACGCTTTCGGCCTGAATTCGAAACATCTCGCGGCGGTAGAAGCGGCGGAGTTCGTTGGCGTCATCGATGGCGAGGGCTTCTTCGATGGAGGCGTCGCGCCCGGGCGTGCGGCGGATTTTGCGCAGCTCTTCGATCAGATCGGGGTGGCTCATCAACTGTTCGGAGAAGTAGATACTATGCTCGAACAGGTCCGCCAGGTAAGCGGTGAGAACGCTGTCGGAATCGAGCCACTGCAACCACTCCGGATGAGGCACGACCCACTCGAGGTAGCGGGCGAAGGCTTTGGCGCCGCGTCTGAGATTGGTATGCGCCAGGGTGGCGGCCAAGGCAGGGGCGCGCTGGTCGAGGAAGCGGATGAGATTGCCGTCGAGTCCATCGGAGCGGGCGTGAGCAGGATCGGGTTCGGAGGCGGGCGCGGGCTCCGGAGCGGGGTCTGGGTTGGAATAGTACATCGGTTGTTGTGCGTGGATGACGCGCTCGTAGATCTCGCGCACGTCATCGAAGTATTCGTTCAAGCGGCTCATGAGGCGGGCCGCGGAGGGCTGGCTGCCCAATTCCTGTACGGGCATGCGGCGAGCCAGCACTTCCAGGGCGTCGCGTCCGTGGGGCAAGGTATGAGTCTGGCGGTCTTCCTCGAACTGGAGGCGGTGTTCCAGGTGGCGCAAGAACTCGTATGCCGAATAGAGGCGGGAGTATTCCACGTCGGAGAGCAGGTTCTTGTCGCGCAAACGGAAGAGGGCATGGAGGGTGCCTCCGTGGCGGACCCAAGGTTCGCGCCCGCCGTGCAGGCGCTGGAGGCATTGGACGAGGAACTCGATGTCGCGGATGCCTCCGCGGGCGAGTTTGATGTCGATCTCCTTGGCGCCGGGCTTGCGTTGCTGGAGCTTTTCCTGAATCCGTTCGCGTGTTTGGGAGACGGCTTCGACGGCGGAGAAATCGAGGGTGGAGGAGTAGATGAGGGGCTCGGCGTAATCGAGCAGTTCCCTGCCCGGGGTGCGGTCTCCGGCGGCGACGCGGGCCTTGATGAGCATTTGCAGTTCCCAATCGCGGGCGCGGTTGCGGTAGTAGTTTTTCGCCCCCTGGGTGGAGATGCAGAGTTCGCCGAGTTTGCCTTCCGGACGGAGGCGCAAATCGACGCGGTAGCACATGCCTTCGGCGGTGTAGGTGGACAGGAGTCCGGTATATTGAACGGCTGCCTTCTTATAGAACTCCTTGTTCGAGATGGAGCGTTCGCCGGAGGTTTCGCCGTTGGCCGAGTAGACGAACATCAAGTCGATGTCGGAGCTGTAGTTGAGTTCCTGGCCGCCCAGTTTGCCGAGGGCAATGACGCTGAACTCGCACTGGCGGACGATGCCGGAGGGATCGAGGTAGCAGGGGGAGCCGTACTTTTTGGTCAACTCGTCGCGGATGTGGCGGAAGGTGACGTGGAGGATGGCGTCGGCGAGGTTGGACAGCTCTTCGGTGGCTTCGGCGAGGTTGCAGAAGCCGGTGACGTCGCGCAAGAGGATACGGAGGATCTGCTGGCGCCGGAACTGGGCCACGTGCAGGGCGTTGGGGATGCCGGAGCCGTGCTGGAGGAGGAACTCTTCGAGCCGCAACTCCATTTCTTCGGGGAAGAGCATGCGGTGGAAATCGCGGTCGGTGACGGCCTGCTCGATCCAGCCGGCGTTGAGCAGAATCTCTTCGGAAAGGAACTTGCTTTGTGCAAATACGGTGACGAAGGAGGAGATGAGTCCTGGAGCGGCCATGAGCCGCTGGAACTCGGGCGGGTTGGAGGAGGCGAACCGGGCCATGTAGTGGACGGCGGAGTCGGGATCGGGGCAGTTGGCGAGCAGCGAGAGCAGGCGGGATTGGAGATCTTCGGCGAGGTGGGGGAGAAAGCCGGTGAGATTGGCTAAGGCGCGGTCGCGGTTGCGCAACGAAGTTGCTTCGAGCAGGCGGTGCATGGACGATAGGATTCTACCATTGCGAGGCGGACGAGTTATAATCCGGGATTGCCTTAGGCGAAACAAGGAGGAAGCTTGGCAGAGTGGGAATTTGCACAACGGGACCGAAGCGAGCAATTAGCGCAGGTCCATCATTTTTCGATGGTGAAGGTGGTGAATGGGACGGAGGTAGAGTTTGTGATCAAGGTGTTGGAGTATTTGACGCCGCGCGATCCGGCGATGAAGTATTTCGCGCGGGCGGACAAGGAAGTGAACCAAAGCACGGCCGCGGTGACGCCGTGCGGGTGGGGGACGACGCTGCTGCAGGCGTTATCGGGGTGCATGGAGATGGTGCGGAAGTTTCCGTACGAGGGGTAGTGTGAGGCAAATCGCGCAATAGGGGCATTTGGCGCAGCGATTTAGCATCTCTGCTACGATTTTTCAACAACTTACGAGCGTGAGATTTTGGCACGGCTCGTGCAGTAGATAAGGGCACTTATATAAGTCGTCATCGACTTATCAGCATCCTCGGCGGCGAGGCCCAGCTCGCCGTTCATAGCCCCTCTAAGGGCCCGCGAGTTCCCAGCTCACGGGCCCTTCTCACTTTTTGGTTCCCAGAATTGGGGCATAAACTCCATGCACCCATAGCGTTGACGCACAATGGGGGCATTTGGCGCAGCGATTCCACATGACATTATGATTTTTCAACAACTTACGAGCGTGAGACTTTGGCACGGCTCGTGCACTGTATAAGGGCACTTATATAAGTCGTCATCGACTTATCAGCATCCTCGGCGGCGAGGCCCAGCTCGCCGTTCATAGCCCCTCTAAGGGCCCGCGAGCTCCCAGCTCACGGGCCCTTCTCACGTCTAAGGAACTCGCCCGCACAACGCGCCGGGTCTACCCGCGGCACAGGAGTTCCTGAACACGCTGGGGGCCGCCCCGGCCTGTGCGGGCTTTCTGGGGACACGGACCACTCCACTCATCAAACGTTGATCGATTACTCTGGCCATTGTCTGGCTTCGGGGCGGCGGCTTCCAGGCTTTTCCGCCGCCCTTAAGAAATGAGCTCGTGGGATCAACCGAGTTTATAAGGCGCCCGGTAGGTGTACTGCAACAGCTTGTTCGCGGCTGCGTTGTTGGGGAAGGTTTCGGTCTTGGGGTCCCACTCGAGGTAGGACTTCGTTTTCAGGGCGATGTTGGCGATCAAGGTTGCGGCCGTCGACCGGTGCCCTTCGAGGATGTCGCAGTTGCACTTGGCTCTCGATTTGACGCAATCGAGGAAGTTGCGGGCGTGGAAGGCGGTATCGGCGCTGCCCTTGGCCGAGGCGGGTTGCATGGCCGTCTGGAAGGAGGGCCGGTAGTTGCGTTCCAGGTCGCGATTGACGGGGCTGCGGGCCGGCAGGGGGAGTTGGGTATTCCTTTCGGGAACAACTTCCCAGCGGTTGCCATGCAGGTACATGGTGCCCTTGGTGCCTCGGATTTCCATTTCCGAACCCTGCATGTTGCCGGGGGCGTTGTTGGCGTTGTATTGGGAGAAGACGACCATGGTGCCGTCGAAATCCCAGAGCGCTTCGAGGGTATCGGGGATCTCGCGGTTGTCCTTGATGGCGTACTTGCCGCCCATGACGGTGACGGCTTTCGGCGCCTCCTTGCCCAAGGCCCAGCGCAGCATATCCATGTAGTGCACGCCGAAGTTGGTAACCTGGCCGCCGGAGTAATTGTAGAACCAGCGGAAGCGGTAGTACATACGGTTCTCGTTGTAGGGGACCTTGGGAGCGGGTCCGAGCCACTGATCCCATTCGGCCTCGTTCATCGGCTTTGTATCGGGGGGAGTGCCGACGCCCACCGGCCACTCGTTTTGCAGATGCCACCCCTTGGCCACGGTGATGTGGCCGAGGGCGCCGGAGCGGACGAAATCGACGGCCTCTTTGAGGAACTTGCCGGACCGGCGATGGATGCCCACTTGCGTCACGCGTTTGGTCTTCTCGGCGATTTCCACCATGCGGCGGCCTTCGCGCACGGTGAGGGAAAGCGGTTTTTCGACGTACACATCTTTGCCCGCGTTGCAGGCATCGATGAACTGGAGGGCATGCCAGTGATCGGGAGTGGCGATCACGACGGCCTGCACGTCCTTGTCTTCGAGGAGTTTCTTGTAGTCCTTGTATTTTTTCGGTGTCGCGCGGGAGATCTTCGCGTTATGGTCCATGTATTCATCGCGCAGGTCGCAGAGAGCGACGGTGACCTGATCGCCATGTTCGAGGAACCCTTCATGGACCTGAGTGCCACGGTTGCCGACGCCGATGTAGCCGATTTGCAGACGGTCATTGGCGCCGAGGATACGGGAGTAGCTGAGAGCGGTGGCCAAGCCGGCCGCGCCCATGAAATTACGGCGGGAAGAAGATGTCATAAAATAATGCCTCCCAACAGTTCGCTATGCTTTCTTCATGATACTCGGCGCAAAGGCGGTTGGACGTTGGATGGGAGGAGTGGTGGCGATGGCAGCGCTCGTACAGGCGGGACAGATTCAAGTGCACGGGCACCGCGGAGCGCGCGCCCTGCGGCCGGAAAACACGATGCCCGCGTTTCTCTACGCGATCGAAGCGGGCGTGGATGTTCTGGAGCTGGACCTGGCGGTAACGAAGGACAATGTGCTGGTGGTATCGCACGATCCGCTGATGAACCCGGCTTATTGCACGGGTCCGGAGGGGACGCGGGTTATTCGCGAGATGACGTTTGCCGAGTTGCAGCGGTGGGATTGCGGAGGGAAGGCGAATCCGGATTACCCGCAGCAGCAGGCGGTGGCGGGAACGCGAGTGCCCGCGCTCGATGAAGTATTGCGTCTAGCCCCGCGCGGCAAGTTCGAGTTCAACATCGAGACGAAGATCTTTCGCGACCGGCCGCAGCTTACGCCCTCGCCGGAGGAGTTTGCCGGGCTGCTGGCAGCGGCAATCGAGAAGCACCAACTGGTCTCGCGCGTGATGGTGCAATCCTTCGATTTCCGTACGCTGGAGGCGATGAAGCGGCTGTTGCCGAAGGTCCGGTTGTCGGCACTGTTCGGGAACAAAGAAAAGGATTATGTGAGCGCGGGGATGAAGACGGGGGCGGCGATCGTGTCGCCGCATTACACGCTGATCACGCCGGGGAACGTGGCGGCAGCACGGCGGGCGGGGATGCAAGTGGTGCCGTGGACAGCGAACACCGCCGCCGATTGGGACCGGCTGATTGCAGCGAAAGTGGATGCCATTATCACAGACGATCCGGCGGCGCTGATCGCGCATTTGAAGAGCAAGGGGCTGCGCTGAAGCGGGCTCTGCGTGCGCGGCGGCGAGCGCGAGGTCAGAAGATCGCAATGGGATTGAGCGGGGAGCCGGTTCCGCCGGGAACGGGAATGGGGGCCGCGGTAATCAGGAACTCGTAGCGATTGCGCTTGGCGGCCTCGGCGCTGAGGGTTTCGAGATCGCAGTTGTCGAAGATGGGCGCGCCCATGGCGATCAACGTCAACAGGTGGATGGGGTGGGTGACGTTGGGGATGCCGGACGGCTGCACGTCGCTGCCGGCGTCGGAGCCGAGCATGGCGACGTCGCGCTGCTTGAGCCAGCGGGCGCAGGAGGCGTGCAGTCCGGCGGCTTTGTTGGGGAGATCCCAGGCGCCTTTTTCGGCGCGCCGGGCCCACCGGCCGGTGCGGATGAAGACGACATCGCCGGGGCCGATCTTGAGGCCGGCTTTCTTTTCCCAGGCATCGAGGTCCTCGGGGTAGATGGGCGTGCCGGGCTCGAGATAAGGCACTCCTTTGAGGCGCGGGATGTCCATCAGGATGCCGCGTGAAAAGATGCCGGTCTTGAAATTGGCGATGGATAGTTTGCCGGCGCCGGCGTTGGTCACGCTCTGTTGAGGGAATCCGTTGTACATCTTGCCTTTGTAGAAAATGTGGCAGAGCGAATCCATGTGGGTATGGGCCCAACCGTGGTAGAGCACGGTGTATTGGTCGACGCTGAACTGACCGGGGTTGTCGACGCCGTTCATCGTCATCGTGTGGGTGAAGGGGGAAGAGTTATCCGGGGCTTTGGTTTTGAGCGTTTCGTGGGCGAGGGAAACCGAGACGCCATCGCGGACGAGAGCCGCGGCCTGCTTTCGCTTGGCGGCGGTGATGAGGTTGATGGCGCCGAGTTCGTCGTCCTTACCCCAGCGGCCCCAGTTGGAAAGCTCAGTCATCCAACGGCCGATGGTGGCTTCGGTCACGGGAGGGC